>JAYUXE010000963.1:0-3417 GCA_043753165.1 Archangiaceae bacterium
TCGAAGGACCTTCGGCAACCTGGCCTTCACGTCCTGCAGTTCGAGGAGGCCCGAGCGCAAGCGTCCGCTCGACCTCCGCTCCACTCGGGTCGGCTCGGCCTCCGCTCGGCGCGGCGCGGCGGCGGGGCTCGGCTCGGCTCGGCTCGGCTCGGCTCGGCTCGGCTCGGCTCGGCTCGGCTCGGCTCGGCTCGGCGCCCGCTGTCGGGGGACCCAGGGATCAGAACGGTCGATTTCTCCCCGCGGTGCAGCGGGTATTTCCGATCAAGGCCGGGCAAAAAAATTGCGGGCCGGATCGAGAAGATCAGGATGCCTCGCATGACGCCATCAACCGCCACCGTGAGCGCGACGTTCTTCTTCATCACCGACACGCGCTCGACCGACCGCATCGAAGCGCAGCCGACGCAAGCCACCACCAGCAGCAACGATCAGCGGTGGAAGTACGCGGTCAGTTCACACAAAGCATCTTGATGTCGATCGATTGATCGTCTGCGCGGCGCTTGCACTCGGGTGAGAAGTAGACCTTTCCACCCTCGTACTTCGAGATGCCGCGGTTGGACTTCGTGCAGAGCTGGCTGCTGCCGTCTCTGCGCTTGAGGCTGACCTGCATCATCCGCACGTCGGGCACGTTGTTCACTTCGAGCGTCTGGGTGACGTTCGCGAGCCCGGCGATCAGCAGCAGGGTCTCGCGGTAACTGGCGCGGCAGATCGAGTCGAGGTTGATCAGGGTCGGGTCGAATTTCTCGGCCATCTGCCGGTGGCGGTGGCCGGGCTCGTTTGAGGTCGGGCAGTCGATGTTCCGCACCTGGCCGCCTTCGATCACCGACATCGCGGCCTTGTTGCTGCGCGCGACCGGAGCGATCGCCGTCCAGATCACCTCGCGCCGGTTGCCATTCGAATCCTTCAGCTGCTCGGTGAAGATGCGGTGGTACTCGGACACCGTGCCGAGGCTCGAGGCCTTGTCGCCGCAGTAGTCCACCAGCGGGTTCTCGCCCACCGTGACGACGGACGGCAGGCGGCGGCCATCGGGCCCGGCCTTGCCGATTTCGCTGCAGTCGTCTTCGTCGGTGAGGATGACGATGAGCAGGCGCGCGGCGTCGCGAAGGAAGCCGCCATTGCCGCCGTTGGCGAGCGAGATCTTGTCGAGGTCGGTGACCGCGAGGCGCAGCGCTTCGAACGGCGTCTCCTGCCCCGAGCCTTTGGTGCCCTGCTGGACGAGGCGCGCGAACTTCGAGACGAGCGCGGGATCATTGCCGTTGAGCACGCGTTCGGTGCCGGTGCCAATCACCACGCCACCGTCGGGGTCGGCGTCGGGCACGGGCTGCAAGCGGCCCGATTCAACCGGGTACTCTTTGTTGAAGTCGATGCCGCCGCTGAAGGTGTGTTGGTACACGCCCGAGGTGATCACCCCGATGTTGAAGTCCTGGGTCACCCCGCCGCCCTTCTTCAGCTCTTCGATGAAGCCGGTGAGCTCGCGGGCCACGCCTTCTTGTTCCTCTTTCATCGAGCTCGAGTTGTCGATCACGAAGAGGACGTCGAGCTTCTGCGGCTCGGGCACCAGCGCGTTCACCACGCAAGAGCTCGGCAGGTTGCCGCCGTCACCGATGCCCGGCGGGACACAGCCGAAGCAGCCAGAGCAGCTGCTGGCGAACGCGATCATCGCCACGGCAAAAAGATGAATCGGGGGCTTCGTCATAGGGACACCTTTGAGGCGGTAACGGCCGGCGCCCATTGTGCCCTACCCGTACGGGCGGGTCGAAAACTGAGAAAAACAATGGGTTGCAGGTGATCTTTTCATTGCTACCCTATGGGACATGTCCGACGAAAAAAAGAAGGGTGCAGCTGCCGCGCAGGCGATGGCTGCCCCAATGAGCCCCCCCGGCCTGATCAACAAGGAAGACATTCCGCAAGTCCTCCCGATCTTGCCACTTCGGAACTCGGTCTTCTTTCCCGGAGGCGTGCTGCCGTTGGCCGTCGGCCGGCAGAAAACGATCGCGCTGATCAAAGACGCGGTTCGCGATGATCAGGTGATTGGCGTCGTCACGCAGCGCAAGGCGGAAGAAGAAGATCCGGGCGCGGCTGACCTCTACTCGATGGGCACGGTCGCCCGCATCGTGAAGCTGCTGAAGATGGGCGAAGACAACTACTCGCTCGTCGTTCAGGGGCTCGCCCGTTTCCGCGTGCTCGACCTGGTGCAGGAAGCGCCGTACCTCAAGGCACGCGTCGACGCCGTCGAAGACAAGACCGCAGCCGAGAACGTCGAGGTCGAGGCGCTGGGCATCAACCTGAAGAAGCTGGCGCGCGAAGTGATCGAGCTGATGCCCGAGCTTCCTGCGGCGGCGACCGAGCTGGTCGAGTCGATCACCCACCCGGGTCACCTGGCGGACTTGATCGCGGCCAACGTCGACGTCCCGATCGAAGAGAAGCAGGCAGTGCTCGAGACGGTCGACCTCAAGGCCCGCATGAAGCTCGTGCTCGAGCTGCTGAACCGCAAGCGCGAGATCCTGAAGCTCTCGAACAAGATCGACAGCGCTGTGAAGGGCGAGATGTCGAAGACCCAGCGCGAGTACTACCTGCGCCAGCAGCTCAAGGCGATCAAGGAAGAGCTCGGCGAGATGGGCGAGGAAGAAGAGGAGCTCGACGAGCTCGCCGAACGCCTGAAGAAGGCCGGCCTGCCTCCCGAGGTCGAGAAGGTCGCGAACAAGGAACTGAACCGCCTGAAGACGATTCCGGCCGCGTCCAGCGAGTACACCGTCGCGCGCACCTACCTCGACTGGATCGCGGATCTGCCGTGGTCCAAGCAGAGCGAAGACACTCTCGACATCGACAATGCCCGGAAAATCCTCGACTCGGATCACCACGGCATTCAGAAGGTGAAGAAGCGCATCCTCGAGTACCTTGCGGTGCGGAAGCTGAAGAACGACATGCGCGGCCCGATTCTCTGCCTGGTCGGCCCGCCGGGCGTTGGCAAGACGTCGCTGGGTCAGTCGATCGCGAAGGCCGTCAACCGCAAGTTCGTGCGGCTCTCTCTGGGCGGCGTGCGCGACGAAGCGGAAATTCGCGGTCACCGGCGCACGTACGTCGGCGCCCTGCCCGGCCGCTTCATTCAGTCGATGAAGAAGGCAGGCACGCGGAACCCGGTGATGATGCTGGACGAAATCGACAAGCTGGGTGCGGACTTCAGGGGCGACCCGTCTTCGGCACTGCTCGAGGTCCTCGACCCGGAACAGAACAACTCGTTCGCGGACCACTACCTCGACGTTGCCTTCGACCTGTCGAAGGTCCTGTTCATCGCCACGGCGAACCAGCTGGACCCGATTCCCGGGCCACTGCGTGACCGCATGGAGATCATCGAGCTCTCTGGCTACACGTTCGACGAGAAGGAGATGATCGCGAAGACGCACCTCATCCCGAAGCAGC
>JAYUXE010000964.1:0-3413 GCA_043753165.1 Archangiaceae bacterium
CTCGTGCTCATCGCCAACGGCGCGGGCATGGACTACCGGACGCTGATTGGGGAAATCCTCTCGGGCGCGATTCGCCGGTACAAAGAACGCGAGAACGCCCGCCGTTCGAACATCGAAGGCGAGAAGCCCCAGGGCGCGGCGAATGGCCACGGCGCGGCAGCCGACCCGACCCGGGTGGATCGCTAGATGACCTCGGGCCGCGTCCGCGCCCGCGAGCTCGGCCTGCCGCTGGGCCGCTTTCGCCCTGGCAAGTTCAACGCGATCACGGACGTCGAAGGGGTGCTGGTCGGCCACAGCACCATCATTCGGGGTGATGGCAAGCTGCACGCGGGCAAGGGGCCGGTGCGCACGGGGGTGACCGCGATCCTCCCCAACGAATCGAACATCTTCATGGATCGCCTGGCAGGCGGTGCCTTCGTGCTCAACGGCGCGGGCGAAGTCAGCGGCCTCACGCAGGTGGTCGAGTGGGGCCTCATCGAGACGCCCATTCTGCTCACCAACACCATGTCGGTCGGCGCCGTCTCAGACGCCGTCGCCCGCTACATGGTCGAAAAGCACCCCGGCATCGGTGAAGAGCACGACGTCATCATCCCCGTCGTGGGCGAGTGCGACGACAGCTGGCTCAACGACATCAGCGGCAACCACGTTCGCGAAGAACACGTGCGCGAGGCGATCGACAACGCGAAATCGGGCCCGGTGGCGGAAGGCGGCGTGGGCGGCGGCACCGGTATGATCACCTGCGACTTCAAGGGTGGCATCGGCACCAGCTCGCGAAAGCTTCCCGAAGTGTTCGGCGGCTACACGCTGGGCATCCTGGTGATGAGCAACTTCGGCAAGATGCACAACCTGCGCGTCGCGGGCATGCCCGTGGGCGAGGTCCTGGCCGAGAAGTTTCGCAAGGCGCCGCGCCGCGAGCACAACTACGGCAGCATCATCGCGGTCGTTGCCACCGACGCTCCGCTGTTGCCGCACCAGCTGAACCGTCTTTGCAAGCGCGTCGCCCTGGGCATCGGGCGCGTCGGCAGCTACGCCGCCCACGGCTCGGGTGAGATCGTCGTCGCATTCTCGACCGCCAACGTCATTCCGAGGCGCACCCGGAAGATGGTCTACAAGATGAAGATCCTCCTCGATCAGCGCCTCGACCCTCTCTACGAGGCGGTGATGGAGGCCACGGAAGAGGCGATTCTCAATGCGATGTGCATGGCCCAGCCGATGACCGGAGTGAACGGCAACCACGTGCCCGCCCTGCCGCTGGAAGACGTGCGCGCCTTCGTCGACGCGACCCGCCCCATCTTCGCCTCGGTGAAGAAGACCCCCCAGGAGCCCGCGAACCCCGCCGCCCGGGAAAAGGCCCCCGTCGACACCGGCCACGACGCCACCTTCTCGACCGCCGAAGCGAGCCCGACCCGCGTCCGAAGCGCCGAGGGAATTCCCTTTCCCACGAAACCTGCACCCGACGGCGGCAAGTCTGGTAGTTAGCCCCGCCTTTTCAATTCAAGGAGCAACGGCATGGCCCGCAGCAAGAGCAAACACCAGCGCGTCCGCAGCAAGATCCGGGTGAAGTGGAAGAAGCGCGCCGAGCGCAAGGCGAAGGCGAAAGCCGCCGCGCCTGCGTCGAAGAAGAAGTAACCCCACTACTGCTTCGTGCCCGTGAATGGCCGCTCGGCGTCGCAGCTGCGCGTGCCGTTCTCGGCGTGGGTGATCCACTTTCCGAGAATGCGACCGGGTGGGGTGCCTGCGTCGGGCTTTGCCGTGCCCGCCGCGTAGTAGCCCCGCAGCGTGTAGGTCGAGGCGCCCGCGTCTGAGCCGCCGTCGGTTCCAGCCGTGCCCAGCAGCGAGAACTCGGCGGTGCCCTGAAGAAACCCGCGCGCCGGGATGCCGCTGACGCTGGTCGTCACCTCCGAGCCCTTCCGCTTGAGCACCACGTTTGCCGGCGGCGCGAGGCCCGGCACCGTCGCGCAGTCGGGGCTCTCGATCGTTACGGGCTCGTATTCCATCGCGTAGCTGCCTTCGAGCTTCGCGCACACTGTGTCCGAGCAGAGCCCGGGCGTCTCGCCACAGCCCGCCAGCAGAAGAACGCCGATGACCGCCGCGATGCGCATGCGGCAGAGTGTGCTTGTTTCGTTTTGAGGGGGCAACGTGCCAACGCTGGCCGCAGTGCTCAACCCGCAGGCGTTCGCGCTCGTCTCGCCGCTGCTGCGCGTCGCGGGCGAGGGCCGCCCCGTCTGCTTCGACGCCGATGGCACCCTGTGGCGCGGTGACGTCGGCGAAGATCTGCTGCGCTTCCTCGCCGCGAACGATCGCCTGCCGCTGCACCGTGGCGACCGTGACGTCTACCATCGGTACGAACAGATCCACGACGTCGACCCGCCCGCAGCCTATGCGTTCGCCGTCGAGGTGATGGAAGGGCTCGATGAGACGGTGCTGTCGGGCTGGTGCAACGACTTCTATGCGCAGCGGTTCGCCGGCCGGCTGTTTCCCTTTGCGCGCCCGCTGTTGCAGGCGTTCGCCGAAGCCGGCTACCAACCGTGGATCGTGTCTGCGTCTCCGCGCTGGGCCGTCGAAGCCGGGGCCCGAGCGCTGGGGGTCGCCAACGTGATCGCGGTCGACACGGCGCTCGACGCGGGAACATTGACCTCGGCCGTGGTTCGGCCGGTGCCAGCGGGCGAAGGCAAGGTCTTCCACTTGAAGCAACGCGGGCTCAACCCTGTCTTCGCGGCCGGCAACGGGGCGCTTGATTTTCCGATGCTCGAGCTCGCGGCGCATCGACTGGTGATCGCTGCGTGGGACGACCCGGGGAACGCGCTGGTTCAGCAGGCGATCGCGCGGCACTGGCCGGTGCAGCGCGGCTGACGCTGACAAAGCGGTCGAACCGGATATAAACCCCGCCGCTCACCCATGCGGACACCGCTCGCGTTTGTTCTTCTTTGTTTGTTCGCCGCTGACGCGTTCGCCCAGCGGGTCGTCATCCTCGAGTTCGAGGCCGACAAGGGCAACAAGCTGCGGGCCCAGGTCGAGAAGGCGCTGAAGAAGGCGGACACCGTCGACGTCGTCGCGCTGACGAAGTGGAAGGATCTCGCGGGCAAGAAGAAGCTCAAGGGCCCGCAGGCGATGACGCCCGCCGCCGTCGCCAAGGTCGCACGCGCCGCCGAAGTCGACGCCGCCGTCGAAGGCGCCATCGGGGCAAAATTCTTCGTTCGCATTCTCGACAGCACCGGCCAGGAGCTCTGGAGCAAAGAGCTGCCGCTGAAGAAAGGCCTGCTCTCGGACGACCACGCCAAGAAGCTGGCGAAGGCGATCACGGCCGCCGCGAAGACGGCGCCCACCGCGGCGAAAGAAGGCGAAGACGAGACGAAGGTCGAAGAAGCAGGCGAGCCCGTGGTGAAGGCCGAGAAGCAGCCCGACACCATCGA
>JAYUXE010000965.1:0-3410 GCA_043753165.1 Archangiaceae bacterium
GACTCGTAGATGCGGGTGTCTTTGAGCGAGCGCATCGTGGCCTTCGCTCCGACGTTCGCGTTGAAGATGAACTCACTGGTCGCGATGACCTGGTCGGTGCGGCCGGGCACGAACTTCACGTTGCTGTAGTAGTAACCGACCTTTTTCCCGACCAGGTAGAGCCCCATGAACTCGCCGCTGACGGGGCGCTTGGCGGTCATCGCGTCGCTGAGCTTGGCGGGCGGCGGCGGCTTGTAGCCTTCCGGGTCAGCCCACGCGGCAGAGCAGAGAAGAACGACGGCCAGGGCAAGAGAGCGTTTCATGGGGCGCGCAAGCTACCTGACGCACAAGCCCCGTGGGTATTCCGCTGCCGCCGCGTTTCATGCCAAGCCGTTGCTGTGTCCGAGCCCGACAAGACCTGCGCCGTGTGCGGCAGGACCATCACCTGGCGCAAGGCCTGGGAACGCAGCTGGGCCGACGTGCGCTACTGCTCGGATGCGTGCCGCAAGCGCAAGGCCACGGCAGGAAAGTACGAAGCCGAAATTCTCGCGCTGCTCGCGACGCTGCCCCGCGGCGAATCCATCTGTCTGGCAGAGGTTGCGAAGTCCCTGCCGGCCGCCACGCAAGAAGCGCTTCGAGAAGCCGCACGCCGGTTGGTCGTGAAAGGCGCGCTCGACATCATCCAGAACGGCCGGGTGGTCGACGCCTCGACGGCGAAGGGTCCGATTCACCTGCGTCAGCGCCGCTGACAGGTCTCGCACGCGTACATCGTGCGAAGGCCCAGCGGCCAGACACGAATCGCGTCTCCGCACCGTTCGCAGAGGCGCTGCTTGTAGACCCACGTGCGCCGCCGGCCGCCGGTCTTCAGCGTGATGATGCGGCGATCGCGAACGCCGTCGTGCAGCATGCCGACCAGGGTCTTCCACAGGCGTGTGAAGTCGCGCGATTCCAGATCCACCCCGCGAATTTCCGGGTGCAGCCCGGCCGCGAACAGACCTTCCGCGCGGTAGACGTTGCCGACGCCGCTCAACACCGACTGGTCGAGCAGCAGCGCGCCCAGGGTTCGACGGCTCGCCTTCACACGCTTCCACGCCTGCGCCCGGCTCGCGTCGGCACGCAGCAGGTCGGGTCCGAGCCGCGCGCGAAGGGCTTCGTATTGATCCGGCTCGAGCAACTCGCACGCGGTGGGCCCGCTCAAGTCGATGCACACGTCCTCGGTCTGCAGACGAAGCCGAATCTGACCGCGCGGCGCGTTGGCCGGCTGCTTCTGTTTTCGAAAGCGGCCGAAGAGCCCGAGGTGTACGTGAAGAATCGCGCCGGAATCGAAATGGTAGAAGAGGTGCTTTCCCCACGCCTCGACGGCATCGACCACGTCGCCATCGACCTGTTCTGCCGCGGTGAAGCGGCCCTGCGGCGAGCTGACGTGCACGACTTCGCCCGCCAGAGACTTACGCTGCTCGATGGCGAGGCGATGAAGCGTGTGGCCTTCAGGCATGCGAGCAGGGGTAACGTCCGGTCGCATGAAACGAAAGAATTTCTCTACCGGGACGCCGTGGGAACCGAAGGTCGGCTACTCGCGCGCGGTTCGCGTGGGCGTGCAGGTCTGGGTCAGCGGCTGCACGGCGACGACCGAAGGCGGCCACGTCGAGGGCGACGCACATTCCCAGGCCATGCAGACCTTGAAGAACATCGAGAAGGCGCTTGCCGGCGTCGACGCGCAGCTGAAGCACGTCGTTCGCACGCGCATCTTCGTCACCGACATCGCACGCGATTGGGAAGCGGTCGGCCGCGCGCACGGGCAGTACTTCGGGGACGTGCGCCCCGCGACGTCGATGGTGGAAGTGAAGGCGTTGATCGAGCCGTGGATGCGGGTCGAGATCGAAGCGGAAGCGCTGGTGTCCGACTGACTACAGGCGCTTGGCGAGGACGATGAGATCTTCCCCGACTTTGTAAAAGTCGCGGAAGCGGCTCTCTTCCCGGTATTGCATCGCCGCGTAGAAACCGCGGGTCGGCCCGTACGCTTCCATCGCCGACGTCTCGATGCGAATGAGTCGGCCTTTGCTGCGGCGGCGAATGTCACCTTCCATCGCAGAGACGAGGGCCGCTCCGACGCCCTGGCCGCGAACGACGGGGTCGGACGCGATCCAGTACAGGTCGAACGTGCCGTCAGTCATCGGGGTCGGGCCGTAGCAGACGTAGCCGACGACTTTCTTCTCGGTCTCTTTTACGGCGCAGAGGACCTGGTAATCACGGTTGCCCGGCGTCGATGCGAGATCGATCAGCTCGAGCGCGCATAGAACCTCGTCCGACGAGAAGGTTTCGATTCGCGAGAGCAGCTCGGCGAGCTGCGGCCGGTCGGCTGCGACGATTGGCCTGATTTCCATTGCTGCGCTCCAGAGCGAGCTCCACCAGGTGCATCGCCAGGTCGGCGTACGCAATGCCCGCGCCGGAGGCAGCGCGTGCGTAACCCGACTGCGGGTGGAGATCGCAGTTCGGGTTGATGTCGATGACAAAAGGTTGGCCCGAGGCATCGACGCGAAGGTCGACGCGGCCGTAGTCGCGGCAGTCGAGCGCTTCGAAGGCGGCGACGGCGACGTCGACGCAGCGGGTCTCGAGCGCTTCCGACAGCGTGACGCTGCGGCTCGGGCTGTCGATGCACTCGGGAGAGCTCGCGTCCCACTTCGCCGTGTACGTCAGCACCCGCGGGTTGCCTTCGAAGGCCGCACCAAAGGTGATCTCGGAAAGCGGCAGCGCGGCACGCGGGCGATTGCCCAACAGCGGCACGTAGATTTCGCGGCCGTCGATGAAGCCTTCGATCAACGCGGGCTGCCGGAAGGTGCGCACGACCTTCGCGACCGCTTTGCCAAGCGCGGCGCGATCGTGAACGACCGAGTCGAAGTCGATGCCCATCGAGGCGTCTTCGCGCGACGGCTTCACGATGAGAGGGAAGGGAAGATTGACGTGGCCGACATCGGCGACCGAATCGACGACGCAGAAGTCCGGAGTCGGGACGCCGCGCGCGCGCAGCAATTCCTTCGCCTTGTTCTTGTGAAGCGACAGGCCCAGCGAGAGCGCGGAAGAGCCGGTGTACGGCAGGCCGAGCAAGTCGAGCAGCGCGGGCACGAGCATCTCGCCGCGCGCATCCGCGGCCAGTGACTCGCAGAGATTGACGACGACGTCGGCGCGTACGGTCTCGAGGGCGCGGCCGACTCCGAGGACGTCACCGTCGACGGGAACGAGCGAGACCTCGCGGCGTCCTCCCGACAGCGCTTCCTGCAACGCGGCGGCGACACGCACGACGTCTTCGCGTGCTTCGCGGCCGGGATCTTCTTCCAAAAGCTGGTGATCTCGGTTGTGGAGGATCGCGATGCGCACGTGGGGTGTCCATCGAGTAGCACGACCCGGGCTCGCCACAAAGGCGGTAAGGAGAC
>JAYUXE010000966.1:0-7936 GCA_043753165.1 Archangiaceae bacterium
GGCAGGGCAAACGGCCGGGCGGTGTTCGGAAGTTCGACGAGCTTCGCGCCGCGGACGCCGACCTGTTGCGCGAGCGCGGCCGCGGGGAAGAAGCCGAAGCCGGTCTTGCCGGCGTAGACGCGCTCGCGGTTGGAAAAAATCTCGAAGTCGAATTCCTGGAGAATCATCCCGCCTGCCTGCGACGCCTTGGTGAGGCGCGCGCGCGTCGTCAGCGTGCCGGCGTCGGCTCGCACCTCGCGAAAGGCGGTGCCCTGGCCATCGAGGTTGCGAAACGAGAGGTTCTCTTCGCTGCACAGCGCCGAGCCCAGATACGCGGCGAGCCAGCCGCACGGCTGCAGCGCGGCCTCGGCGATGACGGCGAACGGCATCGTGGCCTGGCGATTCGCGGCGAAGTACCAGGCGTTCGGGTCGACGTCGAAGGCGCACTCGACCCACCCCGTCGGCTTCATCACCCACGGCGGGTCGTCGACCCTGGTGACGCGATCGAGGAAGAGGAAAGGATCTCGCGGCAGGCGCGCGATGCGGCGGTCGCGATCGAACGGCTTGTACTTGTCGCCGAACCCTTCAGACGGGTTGCCTTCCGCGTACGCGACGATCTGCTCGCGGGTGAAGCGAACCTCTGGCGCGGCTTGCGTCCACAGCGCCTCGACCTTCTCGCGCGACAGGCCGCGCAGGCGCAGCGACATGCCTTCCATCTCGACCACGTAACGGCCGTCGACGTACATCGCGGCGGTGGCGAGCACGTACGGCTCGGGGTCGTAGCCGCGTTCTTTGATCTCGACGCGGTAGCTGACCTTCTTGCTGTCGACCGTCACCTGCCCGCGGCACCGCAGCTGGCTCGCGATGCCTTCGATGGGCTCGCAGCGAACGTCTTCATCGTCTTCTGCAATCCAACCCAGGCGCAGCAACAGAACGCGCAGCGTGTGCAGGCAGCACTCGTACATCAGCGTGCCGGGCATCACGTGGTCGTCGATGAAGTGGCAGGTCAGGTACCAGGCGTCGGGCGTGACGTCTGCTTCGCCGTGGACGACGCCGAGCCCGAAGCGGCCCCCATTCGGGTCGAGCTCGAGGATGCGATCGACGAGGTTCATCCGGCCCGACGGCAGACGCAGCCTGGGGCTCAACGTGCGGTCGTTGAACTGTGGGCCGAATGCACCGGCGAGGTTTCCATCGCGAAGCGCCGACAGCTGCGATTCGTCGAGGGTCGAGGCAGACAGTGGCAGCAGCGGCGCGTAGGGCGTGGTGTTCGGGCGGCGCGGCTTCACCGTTGCGTCGGGCTCGGTCACGATGCCGCGGCCGGTGGCGAGCTGTTCGGGGCTGAAGAAGCCGGCGCAGCCGTCGTACATCGTGATGAACGGCGAGCCAGCGATGGTGCCGTCGAAGCGGAAGAAGAAGAGCCAGGTGTCGCCCTGCTGGATGAAGCGATCGATCTGAATGTCGTAACGAATCGTTTCCCCGGCGACGGGCAGGTCTCGGTGGAAGACAATCTTCGCGTCGAGCAGGCGGTAGACGCGCTCGCCCTTCGTCTGGTGATCGATGCCGAGGTACGCGGACAGGAAGAGGTCGGCCTGGCCCGCTTCGACGCTGATGCACACCGGGGCGCGGCCGTTGTCGAGGTACCAGCTGCCGGCGCGGACGTCGTGCTCGGTCACGCAGCGACCCGGGCCGAGGATTCCCGGCGTTCCTTCCACGCTGAGGATGCGGTCGCACAGCATCAGCGGCTCGGCCGGCAGGCGCACTCGCGTCGCGTACGTGTCGACCACCGCGAAGTCCGGGCCCAGCATGTTCCCCAATTTGCCGACCGCGAACTCCATGCAGGCGGCGCGGTCGAAGGCTGCAGCGGCCGTCGGCTCCGTCCCGTCCATTCGCGCGATCAGCCGTTGTTGCTCGAGCAGGGCCTGCGTCTGCAGGGCGATGGATTGCTGTGAGAAACGAAGGAACTGCTCGTGCGCCGCGGCGAAAGAGGACATGGGAATCAAGTCGGCGTGCCCACCCACCGCCGCGCTGCGAAGAGGCTGCAGCTCGACTTCGCCTGGGGTGACCGTTGGGCGCTGGGCCGAAAGAGGAGTCGGCGGAATCGGCGGCCGGACGCCACCGATGGGAATCGCAATCGTCGCAGCCTTCTTCACGGCCTCGGGCGGGAAGCCGCCGTAAATCTCGGCGAGGTCTACCGCGACGCCCGCCTCGGCAACGCGCGCGATCGCGATCAGCAGCGCGCGGTACCCATCGACGCCGCGCTGACACGCGGTCACTGCGACATGGGGTCGGGCTCCGAGGATCCGCCCGATCATCCGAGTGCACGACCCTTGCGGCCCGAGCTCGAGGAACACGCGCACGCCATCGGCATACGCCTGCTCGATGGTCGCCTGAAAATCGAACCCACCCACGGCGTTGGCGAGAATGGAATCGGCCGCAGCGTCTTCCGTCGGCGCGTACGCCTTCGCCCACGCGCCGCTGTAGAACTTCACGCCCTCGGGCGGAGTCGTCTTCAGCTCGTGAATCGCCCGATACGCCGCGGCGACGGTCTTCACCAACGGCAGGTGCACCGTCGGCACGCCCTCGAGCGCCAGCGCCTCGCACTTCAACGCCGCCACCGTGAGATCCACATCGGCCGCCGTTCCGCCCAACACGCATTCCTGCGGAGCGTTCACGATCAACAACGCCGCCGTCCCCACCATCGCCGCCCGCACTGCGTCGGCCGGCCGATTCACCACCACCGCTTTCCATTCGGAGCCCGGCGCATCGCCCCAGGCCGCGCGCGCAATCGTGTTCTCGCCCGACAGCTCGCTGCGGAACAACGGCGACGCCAGCGTCCGCTTGAACATCAGGTCGCGATCTCGCCACGTGCGCGAAGCAAAGAGCCCCGCCGATTCACCGAGGCTGTACCCGATGAACGCGTCCGGCTTCAGCCCGAACACGCGCGCCGCATCACTCACCGCCACCCCGTGCGCGACCTGGCCCAGAATCATCCGTTCGGGTGATTGCGCGAGCACGCGCGCCGCGTCGGATTCCCAACCTTTCTTCCATTCTGCGCGCCGCGGGCCCACCCACTGCGGCATCAAGTGCCCCTGCAGGTGCTGCACTTCCGCATCGAGCCGCCGGTAGACCTCGGGCAGCGCCGCGCCCAGCGACATGCCCATGCCGACGTAGTGGTTGCCCGAGCCGGGGAAGACGAACGCGAGCTTGCCCGGCACCGGCACGGCCGCCGCGCGAGGACGATCGAGCTGACGAATCAAATCATCGACCGACGTCGCCACGATTGCGCGCGTCACTGGCCCCACCTGCGCGCGCCCGTGCCACAGCGCGGCCAGCGATTCGACCAACCGTTCATGCCGCTGCGCGAGGCGCCGCAACGCCGCTTCGTTGTCGCGCACGAGGAACAACGCCGCAGTTCGTTCACCTGCCGGCCGCGCGCCACGCGGTTGCTCGGAGCGCTCGACGCCTTCGAGCACTGCGTGAAGACATGTGCCGTCGAAGCCCATTGCTCCGACGCCCGCGCGCCGCGGACCTTCGGCCCTGTCGCGCAGCCAGACCTGCGGCGCGCGCGGTACGTGAAAGCCCGTCTTCACCGGCGCCGACTCGAACTTCGGCAGCGGCGGCAACATCTGCTCGTGCAGCGACAGCGCCGCAGAGACGATGGACGCGAGGCTGCTGGCGGCTCCGGTCTGGCCGATGATTGCCGCGGTCGACGTGAGCGCGCAGTGCAGCGATTCGGCTTCGCCAAGCGCGGTGAGCTCGTCGCGGTCTTCTGAAGGGTCGCCGCTGCCGTGCGCCTGCAGCAGCGAAATCTGGGCCGGCGTGACGTGGGCTTCGGCGTGCGCCTGCGCCATCGCCTGCCGGTAGGCCGTGACGCGCGGACCCGAATGGGTGACGGCGGATCCACCGGCCGCGCCGAAGCCGCGAATGATTGCGTAGATGCGATCGCCACCGCGCTGCGCATCTTCGAGCCGCTTGAGCACCACCGCCGTTGCGCCTTCGCCAACCACGGGACCTTCGGACTTCGCGTCCAGCGGTGAGCCTTCGCCGAGCCTCGAGTACGGGCGAAGCGCATCCGTCGCGAGCACCTGGCGCACGTCGCCTGCGAGGTCCACCGCGCCCGCGAGCATCACGTCGACTTCTCCGCGTTGCAGCATGCGGCTCGCCACTTCGAGCGCGCGCAGGCCGGACGCCTCTTCTCCTGCGACGACGAAGCTCGGCCCGCCCAGCTGGAACTCGCGGGCGAGGCGGCTGGCAACGATGCCACCCAGCGCTCCGAGGGTGCGGGTCGAGTCGAGCGCGGGCGACAGCGCATCGGCGAGCCCCTGCGCCCACTTCTCGGCTTCGGCCACGCTCAAGGTCAGGCCGAGCTCGCGCGCGTACGTGCGAACGCGTTCCTTCACGAGCCAGCGCAGGTGGAAGGAAGTGGTGTCGAGGTCGAGGCCGAGGCCGACGACGGCGCCGCAGCGAAGGTGGGGGCCGGAACCGAGGCCGCGGCTGTCGTCCAGCGCTTCGGCGGCGACCTTCAGCATCAGCAGCTGCTGCGGCAGCAACGACTGAAGCTCGTTGGGCGGAATGCGGAATCGACCCGCAGGAAGCTCGAGCTCTTCGAGCCATGCGCCGCGCAAGTCGGGCCCTTCGAGTCCGAGCCAGCGTCCTTCGGGGCGCGCGTCACGCACCGGCTCGCCTCGGAAGATGGCGTGCTGGAACTTCGTGAGTGAGTCGAGGCGGCCGAAGTGCGCGGCCATGCCGACGATCGCGACGCCTGCATCGACAGGAACTGAGCGGCGTCCCTTCAGCTCGGGAACAGGGCCTGCACTGCCGGAAGTCGGTACAGGCGGCTCTTCCAGCAACAGATGCGCGTTGATGCCGCCGAACCCGAAGCCGGAAACCGCCGCGCGCCGCGGGCGACCGGGCGCACGTTCGGGCCAGGGCTCAGCCGCCTCGAGCACGCGGAAGGGGCTCGCCTTCAAGCCGTCGGCCGCGGTCGCCGCAGAAAAATTCGCCGACGGCGGCAGCGTGCGCGCATCGAACGCAGCGAGGACCTTGCACAGCGCCGCCGCGCCCGCCGCAGTGAGCAGGTGTCCGACGTTGCTCTTCACCGAGCCGAGCACGCAACCGCGCGCGGCATGGCCTTCCCACAGCGCCGTCAGACTCTTCAGCTCGACGGAATCTCCGCGCGGCGTCCCGGTGCCGTGGCACTCAATCAGATCGACCTCGTCCGGCGCCCAGCCCGCCTGCGCATACGCCGCGCGCGTCGCCCGCAGCTGACCTTCCGATTCCGGCGACAGCAGGCTTCCGCCGACATCGTTCGACAAGCCGATGCCGCGAATCACCGCGCGAATCGTGTTGCCGTCGCGCTGCGCGTCTTCGAGGCGGCGCAGCACGAAGATGCCCGCGCCTTCGCCGACGACGAGACCATCGGCCCGCGTGTCGAAGGGCGCGCAACGGCCCGACGGCGACAGCGCCTGCAGCTGCGTGAAGCCGACCTGCGTGTACAGCGACTGCGGCAACGAGACGCCGCCCGCGAGCACCGCATCCAGCCTTCCGGCTTCGAGCTCGGCGCACGCGAGGTGCAGCGCGTACAGCGACGACGCGCACGCGGCATCGAGCGTGAAGCTTCCACCGCCGAGCCCCAGCGCCCGCGCGAGCAGACCGGCCGGCAACGCACTCGGGAACCGTTCGAGCGGATCCGCCTTCGCACCCTTCATCACCGAATGGCCAACCACGGCCTCGTCGACTTTTCCCGCAAACAATTCTTCGGCGATGCGCGACGCGCCGTCGGTGGGCAGCGCGATGTTCGCGAGCACCACGCCCGTGCGCTGCTTCGAGACGCCCTCGAGCTTCGCATCGCGAAATGCGTCGGCTCCGACCTGCAGCGTCAGCTTTGCGAGTGGGCTGAGCCGCGCGATGAGCTCGGGTGGAAGCGCAAGGAGACTGGAGTCGAGCGTGAACGGGTCGAGAGAGCACGCGCGCGCCGACTTCGCGTGATCGAGTCCACCCGCGGGGTCGACGATGTCGCCCACCGGCGCAGGCCATCGATTCGTGACTTCACGCGACGCGGAATGCCGCGCGAGCACATGGGTCCACAGTTCCTGAACATCGGCCGCGCCGGGAAAACGACCGGCGACACCGACAATCGCAATGGCCCGCCCCGCACTCATGCCGCGGGAGCGACCGTTTTCTCAGCCACCACTTCTGGATGAAACGCGCGTTCCAGCGTCGGGCTCACCGTGCACATGCAGCCCTCGAGCTGCGCGACGACTTCACCCGATTCGTCCAGCAGGTCGACGTCGGACGTGACGACGGCGCCTTCGATCTCTCTCACCCGAACCGACGCCTTCACCGAACCGGCCGGCATCGGCTTGAACTGCCGCCACGCCCCGACGCGCGACGGAAGCGACGGAGCGCCCCGCTGTTCCCGGCACCACAGAATCAGCGCCTGGAACACGCCATCGACCACCAGCGGATCCGTCGCCCACTTCACCACGGGGCCCGGCAACAGCTGATCAGACGACGGGTGCGTCCGAAGCCGCAGCGTGATGCCATCGGCCGAGATTCCCTCGACGCGCTCGATCGCTTCGAGGCGCGTCCCGTGGAACAGCTGCTGCGCGTAGACGAAGTCGAGCGGGTGCGGGTACGGCTTGAGCTGCGTCGGCGCCGCGAATGCTTCTGCCGTCAGCGGCGTACCAAGCTGCGCCGTCGCGCGCACGTACACCTGATCTCGCGCGTTTCGCAGCTCGAGCTTCAGCTTCGTGCCCGTCGCCTCGACCCACACCGCCACATCTTCCGGAGCCGTCACGCCCTTGAGCACGCGAACGTCTTCCACGCTCTGCACCGGACCCAGGCGGGCCGCGGCCTGCGCGAACCACTCGAGCGTCATCGCCACCGGCAGCACCGCTTTGCCCGCGAGCTGATGATCCGCCAGCACGGGAAAGGTCGACGCATCGAGGCGCCACGCAGACGCGAGCTGCCACGCGGTGGTCGGCGCTTCCGCGAGGCCAGCACCCAACACGACTTCCGACGCTCCACCCGGCGCCGTCTGCACTTCGTCGCACAGTGCACGCGCGCCTTCCGCGAGGGGAATCAGCGCCACCCCTTCACGCTCGAACTCCGTACGAAGCGCAGGCGTCACCATGCCGCCGTCCCACGGGCCCCAATCGAGCGCGACCACGCGGCAGTTGGGGCGTTTGGTGGCTTCCGACTGGGCGATCGACACCAGCGCCTGGTTGGCGACGGCGTAGTCCGATTGTCCGCGGCGGCCGAAGCGGCCACTGACCGAGGCCATCAACGCCACGAACCGAAGGTCATCGCTGGCCGTTGCGTTCAGCAGCGCGCGCAGACCGGCGAGCTTGGTGTCGAGCACCTGATCGAAGTCGTCGTCGCGCTTGTCTTCGATGCGCTTGTCGCGAAGCACGCCGGCGCCGTGAATGAGTCCGCGCACGGGGCCCAGCTGCGCGCGCGCTTCGTCGAGCACGCGGGCCAACGCCGCCTCGTCACGCACGTCCACCGATCGGTAGCTGACCTTCACCCCACCGGCCTCCAGGGCCTGCAGGCTCGCGCGAATTTCGCGGCCGGCCATCACCGCGCGGCACGCGTCGCCCAACATCTTCGGGCTCGGCCGTTCACCGGTCGAATGCTCGAGCAGCACCCGCTTCAACGACGCTTCGTCGCTGGCGGCCGCCATCCACAACGGCTCGGCGACGGGGGCAGCCGAACGGCCCAGCAACAACAACGACACGCCGCGCTGCTTTGCCAGCGCCCGCGCGCATTCGGCAGTCACACCGCGCGCGCCACCGGTGACGACGACGAGGTCGCCAGCAGCAATGCGATTGTTCAGAGGCGCGGCGGGGGCTTCGCGAAGGCCGAGGGTGATGCGACCTGCCGGGCCGAGCCCCACTTCGCGCGGACCTTCGGCGCCGAGCTCGTCGACGATGGCTGCGGCCGCGTCGGCTGCACT
>JAYUXE010000967.1:0-3407 GCA_043753165.1 Archangiaceae bacterium
GCGCCCGACATGAACACCGCCGTTCCGCGCACACGATGCGGCGGGTTCGCTTCGAAGTCCTTGAGCAGGTTCGCCAGCGGCACGATGGTCTGCGCGAACCGTTCACCGAGCAGCTGCCGCCCGCGCTTCCACGTCGTCATCAACGCAAAGATGAAGGCGCCCACCACGATCGGGAAGAAGCCGCCTTCGAAGAACTTCAAGAGGTTCGCGCCGAAGTAGGTGAGGTCGACGGCGAGGAACAACGCGACCAGCGGAATCGCGCGCCACTTGCTCCAGCCCCAGCGGCGCGTGACGACGAAGTAGTAGACGGTGGACGTGATGGTCATCGTCCCGGTGACCGCGATGCCGTACGCCGCCGCCAGCGCGTCCGATTCCTTGAACGCGAACACGAGCAGCACGCACGCGATCGCGAGGCCCTGGTTCACTTCGGGGATGTAGATCTGCCCTTCATTCTTCGAGCTGGTGTGAATGATGGTGACGCGCGGGAAGTAGCCAAGCTGCACGGCCTGGCGGGTGAGCGAGAAGGCACCGGAAATGAGGGCCTGGCTGGCGACGACCGCGGCCGCTCCGGCGAGGATGACCATCGGGTACAGCAGCGGCTCGGGCACCAGCGCGAAGAAGGGCTTCTCGACGTACCCGTGCTGCAGCAGGTACGCGCCCTGGCCGAAGTAGTTGAGCAACAGCGAGGGGAAGACGACCGTGTACCAGGCGATGCGAATCGGCCGCGCGCCGAAGTGGCCCATGTCTGCGTACAGCGCCTCGCAGCCCGTGATGGCCAGCACGACGCCGCCCAACACCGCGAAGCCGTGGCCCTTGTGAATGAGGAAGAAGTGAACCGCGTGGTACGGATTCAGCGCCTCGAGCACCGCGGGGTTGATCCAGATCCAGTGCGCTCCCAACGCGGCGATCGACGCGAACCACAGCACCATCACCGGCCCGAAAATCTTCCCGATGCCTTCCGTGCCGCGCTTTTGCGCCCAGAACAGCCCAATCAGAATCGCCACCGTGATGGGGATGACCAGGGGCCGCGCCGCGGTGGTCGCGACCTCGAGTCCTTCAATTGCGGAAAGGACGGAGATCGCGGGGGTGATGAGCCCTTCCCCATAAAGCAGCGACGCGCCGAACAACGCCGCCAGCACCACCAGATTCCGCAATGCCTTGCTGTCGGTGCCCGTCTTTGGCACCAGCGCCAGCAACGCGAAGATTCCGCCTTCGCCCTTGTTGTCGGCCTTCATGATGAAGGTCAGGTACTTCAGCGCCACCACGCTGGTGAGGCTCCAGACGATCAACGACAGCACGCCGAGCACGTTGTCGTGGTTCGTCGCCACCGCATGCGACGTCACCGCCCCTGCCTTCATCTTGAAGCACTCTTTCACCGCGTACAGCGGGCTGGTGCCGATGTCCCCGAAGACGATGCCCAGCGCGCCCACCAGCAGCACGCTCAGCTTTCCTTTGGCGTGGGGGTGGGGGTGGGGGTGGGCCGCCTCGGGGCCCCCGGCTGGGCCCGGTTCTGAACCTGCGGTCGGCGTGCGCATCGCGGCCGACGGGCTATACCCCAACCTTTTTGGGCATGCGGTGTAATGACCCTCGTGCCCCGCCTTGCCCCTGTCGTTGCCGGATTTTTATTGGGTTGCGCGAGCCTCCCGCCCCCTCACCCGCAGCGTCCGACCTTCCCCGATGTCGCGTGGAGCGGTCAGCAAGTCGCCCAGCATCTGCTCAACCGCGCCGCCTTCGGCCCCTCTTTCGCCGACCGCGAAGCCATCGCGCAGAGCGGCCCGGAAGCCTGGCTGCGCGCCCAGCTCACGCCCGGAAAAGACGAAGCGATGGAGGCCCGGCTCGCCAACTTCAAGACCCTGGCGATGGACATCGACGAGGCGTACCGCGCGTACCCGCCCCTGCAGAAACGGGCCAGAGAAGAAGGCGTCGCGAAGGACGACGTCAAGGCGATGGCGCTCAGGTACCGCGACGAGCTGCCGAAGCAGGTGGTGCTCGAGGCGACCCAGGCCCGGTTGCTTCGCGCGGTGGGCTCGCGGCGGCAGCTCGAAGAGGTGCTGGTCGACTTCTGGTTCAACCACTTCAACGTCTCGGCCGAGAAAGGCCGCACGCGGTGGATGGTGACGGCCTACGAGCGCGACGCCATTCGGCCGTTCGTGCTGGGCAGGTTTCGCGATCTGCTGGGCGCCACCGCGAAGCACCCGGCGATGCTCTTCTATCTGGACAACTGGCTCTCGACCCGCGAGGGCTTCCGGCTTCGGCGCATGGCAGGGGCCGGCGGCCAGAAGGTCTTCGGCCTCAACGAGAACTACGCCCGCGAGCTGCTCGAGCTGCACACCGTCGGCGTCGACGCCGGGTACACGCAGGGCGACATTCGTGAGGCGGCGCGTGCGCTCACGGGGTTCAGCCTCGAGCTGAGGGAAGATGACGACGACTTCGGCGGCTTCGTCTACCGCGATGCCGCCCACGACAAGGGCGCCAAGTCGGTGTTCGGGCTCTCGCTGCCTGCGGGCGGGGGCCAGGACGATGGTGAGACGCTGCTCGACCACCTGGCGCTGCACCCGGCCACGGCCCATTTCCTCGCGTTCAAGCTGTGCCGGCGATTCGTGTCGGACACGCCGCCGCCGCTGCTCGTCGATCGCGTGGCGGCCGAGTTTTTGCGCACGGGCGGCGATCTCACCGCGACGTACCTGGCGATCTTCTCTTCCTCGGAATTCTGGGACGACGCGACGTACGCAGCCAAGACGAAGACGCCGTTCGAGTTCATCGTCTCTGCCGTGCGCGCGACCGGGACGCTCGAGTCGGCCGAACAGCCGCTGGGCCGCGCGCTCGATGCGCTGGGAATGCCGCTGTACCGCGCGCAGCCACCGACGGGCTACGCCGAGACCTCCGAGGCCTGGGTCAACGCGGGCGCGCTCGTCTCTCGCATCAACTTCGGGCTCAAGCTCGCGAAGGGGCAGGTGCCCGGGGTTCAGCTCTCTTTGCCCGAAGCGCACGGAAGTGCGGACGACGTCATCGATGCGCTCGCCCTGCAGCTGCTCGGGCACGCGCCCAGCGACGCGACCCGGCTCACGTTGAAGCGCGCGCTGGGTGAGCCCGAAGCGGACGGCGAACGGCGAAAGCCCGACACGGGTCTGCTCGCGGGCCTGCTGCTCGGCTCGCCGGAGTTTCAGAAACAATGAGCTCGACTGCGCCCGGGCAAACTGTCTCGCGCCGTCATCTTCTTCGCGCGTCTGCCGCGCTGGCCGCCTTCGGCTTCTCGCTGCCCCGTGCGTTCGCGCAAGCCGCGTCCAACACGAAGACGGTGGTCGTCCTCTTCCTTCGCGGCGGCATGGACGGCCTCTCGCTCGCCGCGCCCGTCGCAGACCCGCAGTACGCCGCGCTGCGGCCGTCGTTGAAGATTGACGATGGAA
>JAYUXE010000968.1:0-7923 GCA_043753165.1 Archangiaceae bacterium
GTCGGGCCCGATGGCGAGCTGCGAACGCACCTGCCGATCGCCGAGGCGCCGAACCAGCTGATCGACGCAATTCTCGCGTCGGAAGATCGGGACTTTCGCGAGCACCGCGGCGTCAGCTTCACCGCGCTCGCCCGCGCCGTGTTCGCCAACTCGAAAGACGGGCAGTACTCGCAGGGCGGCAGCACGCTGACGATGCAGGTGGTGCGCACCCTGTCGCAGCGCAGCGAGAAGAAGGTGTCGCGGAAGCTGCGCGAAATGGCGTTGGCGATGGGCCTCGACTCGGCGCTGGGAAAAGACGCCGTGCTGCAGATGTACCTCGACGCGCCGTACCTCGGTCAGCGCGGCACCTTTTCTATCTGTGGCTTCGCCGAGGCCGCGCGCCACTACTTCGGCAAAGACATTCGCGCGCTCGACCTCGCGCAGACTGCGACGCTCGTCGCGATTCTTCCGGGGCCGGGGAAGCTCGCACCCGACAAGAACCCCGAGGCTTGCCGCGCGCGCCGCGATCGCCTGCTCACCGAGCTCGGCAAGTCGTACGGCTATGACGTGAAGGACGCGCTCGCCGCTGCCATCATCCTCGCGAAGCCTTCAGGGCTCACCGAACGATACCCGGCGTACCTGTCGGTCGTGCGCGCATCGCTGGAAGCGCAGCTGCCGTCCGCCGTCGTCTACGGAGCCGGCCTTCGCGTCGAGACGTCGATCGATCTCGTGATGCAGGACGAAGCCGAGAAGCTCTTCCCGCTGAAGACCGCGAAGTACGAAGGGCTCGTCGGCGCGAAGCCGGGCCAGCTGCAGACGGTGGGCATCGCGCTCGACGTGCAGACGGGGCAGCTGCTCGCGCTGTACGGCGGCAGCAACGTCACGGTGTCCAGCTTCAACCGCGCGACGCAGGCGCATCGCCAGCCGGGTTCAGCGTTCAAGCCTCTCGTGTATGCGCTCGCGTTCTCGACCGGGAAATACACCTCGGCCTCGACGCAGCCGAACAGCTTCCGCGAGTTCAAGACGCCGGCGGGGAAGTGGCGGCCGACGAACGTGGGCGGTGAGTCCACCGTGACGGCGTGTCTTGCCGAAGGGCTCGCGTGGTCGCAGAACATCGCGACCGCGTCTCTGCTCGAAGAGCTGGGCGGGCCGCAGCCGCTGATTGATTTTGCAAAGAAGGCCGGCTTCGACACGCGCACGTTTCCGGTCGAGATGGGGCTCGCGCTGGGCCAGGCGGAAGTGGTGCCGATCGAGATGGCGCAGCTCGCAGCGATGATTGCGAACGGTGGCCGGCGCGTCGACGCCACGCCCATCGTCTCGGCCGTCGACCTCGCGGGCGTTCAACGGCTCGGCACCCTGCCCCCCGGCCCGCAGGTGCTGGATCCCGTCGCCGCCGCCCTCACGCGCGACTTGATGCGGCTCGTCATCGAGTACGGCACCGGCGGAGCGACCCGCGGCGTCGCCGGCGAATCCGGCTACCAGGGCCCCGCGATTGGAAAAACCGGCACCACCGATTCCGAGAAGGATCTCTGGTTCGTCGGAGCGTCCCCGAAGATCGCCACCGTCGTCTGGGTCGGGTTCGATCTTCCCGCGCGCGTGGGAGCGTCGGCTGCAGACCTGGCCGCTCCGCTGTGGGGCTGGTGGATGGGAAAGGTCGCGCAAGTCGAGGGTCCGCCCTTGCCCGATTTTCCGAAGACGCCCGCGATCATCAAGACGGGCATCTGCACCATCACCGGCCTGCTGGCGAACGAGGGCTGCAAGGTGATTCCCGCGCCGTTCGTGCCGGGGACGCAGCCGAAGGTGCAGTGCACGATGGATCATTCGACCGAGGTGCACACCGCGCACGAGAGCCTGTGGAAGCGAAAAGCGCGCGAAGCGGCCGAGGCCGACGCCGGACCTAAGGCAGCCGAACCCGCGCCACCCCTTCCCGAATGAAGCTGCCGAGGTAGAGCCAGCCGTCGTGCTCCACCGCCGTCGCGATGGGTGAGTAGCTGTTCGGCGCCTTGTTCTGCAGCGTCTCGACGACCTTGCCGGTGGTGTCGACTGCGACGACGAACGCGTGGCGTTCTGGAGCCGGCTGCACGAACTTCGGCAGCTTCGAGATGAGGCCGCGCAGCAGTGGAGCCCCCGCGAGCTTGTCGACCAGTGGATTTCGCGGCGAGCCCAGTGCGACCCAGAACACGCCGCGCGACTTCGAGAAACGCACGTTGTCGGGGAAGCCGGGCAGATCGGTGAAGAGGACCTTCTTCCCTGCCTCGGGCCCCTTCACCATGATCTTCCAGAGGCGGTACGCGCCCATTTCGGCGACGACGGCCCACGTCTGGTCCGGGCCCAGCGCGACGCCGTTCGCGAACGAGAAGCCTTCGGCCAGCTTCGTCACGGTCTTCGTCGCGGGGTCGTACTTGAGGAAGCGGCCCGTCGTCTGGTGCTCGAGCAGATCTTCGGTGAACTTCTCGACGGTGAAGCGGGCCGAGGCATCGCTGAAATAGATGACGCCCTCGTCGTCGATCGACAGGTCATCGGTGAAGGCGAAGCGCACGCCGCCTTCTTCGGTGGCGAGCGTCTCGAGCTTGCCCGCGGGGTCGAGCGCGAGCAGGCCTTTGTGCGCGTCGCAGATGATCAGCCGGCCGTCTGGGTGGAACGCGAGCGCGAGCGGGCGCCCTTTCGTGTCGACGAGCAGCTCGGGCGCGTCGTTGCCGACGGTGATGCGCACGACCCGCCCGTCGAGAAGCCCCGTGATGAGCCGGCCCTGCGGGTCGAACGTGATCGCTTCGGGGCCCACCGATTCTTTGGACCACCACTCGACGGAAGCGAGGCGGTCGTTCAGCGCGTACACGCCCGTCAACGGCATGGGCGGCGGCGCTTCCCACGCGCGCGGCTCAAGCTCGCCCGGGCCGAACAGCAGGAAGACGAGCACTGCGGCGAAGACGACGAACGCTGCAACGAGGACGCGACGCATGGGGGCTGCTCTAGCTTGCATCGGCCCCACCCCGCTGCGACATTCCGCGCCGTGAACGACGACAACCAAAAGACGGCCCCCATCGGCGGCGCCGAACCCCGGACTCCTGCAGATCGCGTCCGCCAGATTCAGGAAATGCAGCGCGCGATGGATGCGGCTCCGGCAGCGCCCGTCGCTGCGCCCGCCGCCCCGGTGGGCTCGACCTCGCAGATCAACGATGCGTTCGCCGTCGCCCGCGCGCTGGCCGTCAACGAGTCGCTGAAGGTCGACCCGAAGCAGCAGGTCGAGTACGGCAAGCTGCAGAAAGACGTCGGCGCGCTGTTCGGCGGCGGCAAGACGGACCTCGAGCTCAAGGGCGAGCCGTGGAAGATCATCTCGTTCCTCGACGCTGTTCCCGCCCTGTTCGAGCCGAAGAAGTCGCTGGCCGACTACGAGCCGCTGGTCGCCAACAAAGGCATCGTCACCAAAGAAGGCCTGTTGTTCGAGGTCGGTCTCAAGTCGAAAGACGGGTCCGAGCCGCTGCAGAAAAAGCAGGTGCTCGTCGGCGCCGACGGCAAGCTGAAGGGCGCTGAATGCAAGACGCCGCGCGACCTCGAACGCCTGCTCGCCTTCATTCCTTCTGCGGGCGCCACGAAGGGCCTCAAAGCCCAAGAGAGCACCCAGGCGCGCTTCGAAATTCCGGTGTCGAAGTCCGAGTCGCTGTTCTTCAACAACTTCGGCCTCCAGGTGCCGGCCTCGGCGAACCGCACGCTTCACGACATCAAGGCGAGTTACCACCTCGACGAGTTCCAGGCCGGAATCTAGGCCGTGGAGCTGATGCCGATTGTGCAGGCCGGCACGCCGGTGCTCCGCGCGCGTGCTTCGGAAGTCACGCCCGACGCGATTCCGACGCCCGAGTTTCAAGCGCTGCTGAAGATGATGATCGCCGTGATGCGCGCGGCGCCTGGCGTAGGGCTCGCGGCTCCGCAAATTGGAATTCCGCTGCGCATCATCGTGCTCGAAGACGACGAGTCGATGATCGCCAGCAACTCGGAAGCAGAGCGAACCGAGAAGGGCCGCGTCGCTTTTCCCACCCGCGTCTTCATCAACCCCGAGCTCAAGATTCTGGGCACGAAGACCGAGACGTTCTTCGAAGGCTGCCTGAGCGTCGACGGTTACGCGGCGCTGGTCGAACGCTTCCACGAGGTCGAAGTCACCGGGCTCGACGAGCACGGCGTGAAGCAGGTGTGGCAGGTGACGGGCTGGCCCGCGCGAATCCTTCAGCACGAGGTCGACCACATCAACGGCACGCTCTACGTCGACCGGATGAAGACGCGATCGTTCGCGCTGACGAGTCAGGTCCGCGCGCACTACGCCGGGAAGCCGATTGCCGACGTGATCAACGAATTGAAAATCGGGGCGCCGTGAAAACCGTCATCCGCTTCGCCGTCGCCGCCGCGATGGTGGGCGTCGGCGTGCTGCACTTCGTGTCGCCCGAGCCGTTCGTTCGCATCGTCCCGCCGTTTCTTCCCGCGCCGCTGATGCTCGTCTACGTCAGCGGCGTCTTCGAGATTCTCGGCGGGCTGGGCCTGCTCGTGCCGAGGGTGCGGCTCTACGCAGCGTGGGGCCTCATCGCGCTCTTCATCGCCGTCTTTCCCGCCAACATCTACATGGCCGTGGAACAGATTTCCCTCGACCCCGCGCAGCCGATGCCCGCGTGGATTGCGTGGGCCCGCTTGCCGTTTCAGGCGCTGTTCATCGCGCTCGCGTACTGGCTGCGCAAATAGTCACAGCGCAATTCCGAGCATGATTCGGCCGACCACCGTCGAGTCGAACCCTGCCCGCGTCGCCCGCGGCCCCGTGTAGACGTACACCGGCAGGCCGAGGTGACCCGTCAGCCACAAGCGCCCTCGGTTCAGCGCCAGCGTCGGCCCCACCACGACGCCGCCGCCCTGCAACAGGTGGCTGTGCACCGGCACGGTGGTCAGCTTGTTCAGCGACCAGGCCTCGAGGCCCAGGTTCATCGACGGCCGTGCACCATCGGCCTCCATCAGGTTCGCGGACACGCCGATGGAAAGGTCCGTCCACTCCCAGCGCGTCGCGAGGCCAGCCGCGTTGATGAACTCCAGCGATTCCCAAAACGAGAAATTCGCGGCGAGCAGGAAGCGGCCGATGTTCTTCGAGACACCGACGGTGAATCGAAACTGCAGGGGGTGCTGCGCTTCGAACCAGTGAAACATCTGCCCCTGAATGAAGAAGTCGATGGGCCACTTGCCCTCTTCGACGGGCCGCCATCGAAGCTCGGTCACCCACATCATCAGCCCTGATTTCTCGCCCGTGGCCTCGGCCACGTCCGTCTTCTCGAAGACCAGAAAGCCTGCGAGCTCGAGGTTGTCGAGCAGGCCGAAGCGCGCACCGAGCCACGCCATGCCGTTCGTCGCCGTGCCTCCTGCAAATTGCGGCCGCCCGAAGTCCAGCCAGCCTTCGAGCTCAACCTCACCTTCCGCGTTGCTCGACGCGTCGGTGGTCAGGTCGAACCGGCGCACGCCCGCGTCGGCGGAAGCGGCGAGCAGGACGAACGCGAACGCCGCGAACAGCTCACTTCGTCTGCATCGCATAGGTCCCGTCCCAGTCGGCTGGTGGCGGCTGCGCGAGGAAGCGATTGCAGCGCGCCGCGAACGTGCGCGAGGGCCCGTCGGTGGGCATGGACTCGAAGATGGCCCTGGCGTCGGCAAACCGGCGTTCACGGTACGCCTTTAGGCCGGCCGCAAAATCGCTGCGATCTTTCTCACGAGAAGCAGACAGCTGACCTTTCTTCGCCAGCAGCTCGTACACGCGCACCGGCTTCAGCTTTCCCTTCACCTGCAGCAGGTCGAGCTCGCGCGCCTCGACGAAGTCCTTTGCCTGCCCGTACGTCTCTTCGGAAATCATCAGCTCGGTGCCGTACTGCTTGTTGGCGCCTTCGAGCCGCGATGCGAGGTTCACGGTGTCGCCGATGGCGGTGTAGTTGATCTTGTCGGTCGCTCCCATGTTGCCGACGATCGCGGGGCCCGTGTTGAGGCCGTAGCGCACGCCGAAGCTGGGCTTGCCGGCTGCTTTCCACTCGAGCGAAATCCGCTTCGCCTCGGCGCACATCTCGAGAATCGACAGGCACGCTTGCGTCGCGTGGTCGGCGGCGTCGCGGGGCGCATTCCAGAACGCCATAATCGCGTCGCCTTCGAACTTGTCGACGTAGGCGCCGTGCGCGAGCAGCACCTTCACCATCGCGTCGAGGTACGTGTTCAACAAAGCGACCAGCGCTTCGGGTTCCAGCGATTCGGAGATCGTGGTGAAGCCCGCCACGTCGCAGAAGAGAATCGTCAGCTCGCGGCGCTGGCCCTGCATCGACAGGCCTCTTCCGCCCACCACGTCGGTCGCCATCTCAGGCGACAGGTACCGGCCCAACGCGTCCTTCGCGATCGCGCGTTCTTTGAGGCCCTGCACCATCTCGTTGAAGCGCCGGGCGAGATCGCCCAGCTCGTCTTTTCGGCCGGCCGGCACCATCACCTGCAAGTCGCCCTTAGCCACGCGGCCCGCCGCTTCAGAAATTTCGTTGATTGGCCGGCTCAGATTTCGAGACAGCGCGACCGCGATGCCCATCGCGAGCAGCACGACCCCGAGGCCGATGCCCGCGAGCTCCGTCTGCGCATTGCGGATGCGATCGAATTCTTCCGCGCGCGAATAGAAGACTCCGGCTTTGACCGGGCCATCGACCATGCCCGGCACGTTCAGCGGCAAGGCGTAGTGGGGAACTCCGGCCAGCGCGACTTCCGCGAACCCCGTGGGCTTCGTCGCCAACCACGCGGCCGCGGCGTCCTCGACCTCGGTGCCGGCGTCGCGCGAACGAAACGTGCTGTCGATGGCCTTGCCGCGATCGATGAACACCGCGTCGGCCCCGGTAGAGCTCACGCGCTCGAGGTTGAGGTGGTGGCTGGCGACCAGCGCGGCGCCGACGACTTCGTCGCCGCCCACGCCCGACGTGTGGAAGACCACTCGGCTGGCAGCGGCGAGATAGAGGCCGTTGGTGAGGCCGGGAAGAATGGGGACGTCCGTCGACAAGCGCACGCCGCTCCACAGCATCCGCGCGGATTCGGCGCCGGTGGCGATCGACCCGAGCAGGGTGGACACCTGAAGGTTGTTCAAGACTTCGGTCTCGAGCTCCACCCGCGAAGCGACGCCCGACGCGCCATACGCCAGGGTGCCGTCAGCGCCGATGAGCATCATCACGTCCTGCTCGGGTTGCCCGGAGGTCGCGTCGACCCAGTACTCGTCGACGAACGAAGCAAAGTAGTCGTTGGCGTTCAGGGTGCGCTCTTCGGGCGTCGCCCCGCCGAGGCCTTCGGGGTCGTCGTTGCCTGAGCGGGCGGTGAGCCCCCCTTTGATGCGTGCGTCATTGATCAGCGGTCGCAGCACGAGTTGCAACCGGCGATCGCGGTCGGTGAAGGTGCTGAGGATGACGTCGGACGCGCTGGCGATCGCGCGCTTTGATACTGGCTCGTAGGTGCTTTGGAGGATGCGGCTCGCGAGGGTGGCCGTGAGGACCACGAGCGCGACGATCAGGCCTGAGAGGATGAGGAAGAGCCGGGGTCCGAACCTCACTTCCACTTTTCCTCGTCTTCGCCCAGCGAGCCTCCGTCGGGTTTCAACGGGCGGTAGTCGACCTTGTTGCGGCGCTGGTGCTCGAGCAGCCTGGCTTCGACCTGGCTGGTGCCTTCGAGCGTGACGTCGAGCTTCGTCGTCTGACCGTCGACGACCACCACGTCGACCTCGAGTTCCTTCTTCGCTGACCGGTGCCAGACGGTGAGCTTGTGCTTGCCGGCAGGAATCCCCGAAATCTTGTACGGGCTCGACGAACCCTCTGCCCCCGAGAGCAGCGTGTAGAAGTCGTTGGGCACGACGTAGACGGTCGAGATCATCTCTTTGTGGATGTCGCAGAAGACGGTGATGGGGCCGACCGTGTTGAGGGC
>JAYUXE010000969.1:0-3401 GCA_043753165.1 Archangiaceae bacterium
AGGAGCCCGGGTACGATTACGCCGCCGACGGTGAAGTTCAGTGAGCAGGTGCGCGCGTTCTTCGAAGGCAAGCTCGACCTCGTCTTCGACCCGTCGAACAACCGAACGGATCGGTGGCACTACTTCGCGGCCGAGGCAGTCACATTCGCGCCGAGCAGCGTGTTCCGCAGCGGGAAGTTGACGGATCCCTGGTTCGGCTCGGTGCACTTCCGTTACCAGCAGGTGACGCAGTTCGGCTGGCACGACCTCTGGATTCGCGCGCGCGGCCGTTCACTGTTCGGCGACGTCAGCTTCCACGACGAAGACAGCGTCGCCGAATACAACCACGGCATCTTCGGCAACAAGTTCATCCGCCGCGGCGTCAGCGCCGAGGTCGAGTTCCGGTTCTCGATCACCCGCGACCTCTTCAAGGTCAGCTTGTTCCATTCGATGTTTGCGTTCGGCGAAGTGACCAACCGCGGGCAGATCATCAACGGCGTCCCGGTTGTCGCGTACGAAGAGACGCCTCGCCTGGGCACCGCCATCGGCCCCGGCTTCCACGCGCTGATCGAAGGCATGTTCCAGCTCGACATCTACGGAAGCTTCGGAATTCTGACCAATGGCCAGGTCAGCGCCAACGCGACGCTGAACCTCAACAAAGTCTTCTGATCGGCGTCGAGGGGGTTGGATGAAGTCTTGCTGTGAGCGCGTCCACCAACGCCGCAACCCGCTTCCCCGTTCATTGGCGGCTCAGGCGAGCCGCATCGGCAGGCTGCGAAGGCGCTGCCCCGTCGCGGCGAACACGGCGTTCGCCACCGCCGGAGCGATCACCGGCACGCCCGGCTCGCCCACGCCCGTCGGGGCCTCCGAGCTGACGATCACATGGCTCTCGATCTTCGGCGCCTCGTGCATGCGCACCACGGGGAAGTCGTGGAAGTTCGACTGCTGCACCCTGCCCCGCTTCATCGTGATCTCGTGGCGAAGCGCCGACGACAGCCCATAAATCGCGCTGGATTCCAGCTGGGCCTTGATGATCTCGGGGTTGACCGCGATCCCGCAATCAATTGCCATCACCACGCGGTGCACCTTGATGTGCTTCTCGAGCACCGAGACTTCGACGACCGCCGCCGCATAGCTGCCGAACGAGAAGTGCTGCGCGATGCCACGGAAGAGTCCGTCAGGCAGCGCGCTGCCCCAGCCCGATTCCGTCGCCACCTTCTCGAGCACCGCGCGGTGCCGATCGTGCTTCGCCAGCAACCCGCGCCGCAGCTCGTAAGGATCCTTTCCTGTCGCGTGCGCGAGCTCGTCGATGAAGCCTTCGACCGCGAACGCCTGGTGCGAATGCCCCACCGACCGCCAGAAGCCCACCGGCACGTTCGACGGAATCTGCACGTAGTCGACCGCGATGTTCGGCAGCTCGTACGGAATGTCGTTGGCGCCTTCGACCGAGGTGTTGTCGCCGACTACGCCGCTGATCACGTCGCCGAGCCTCGCGCCAAGCCAGCTCTTCATCCCCGGCGGCATTCCGTTCGGCATCACCGGCGCAACGACCACCTTTGACGCGGTCAGCATGATCGACTGCGTCGCGGTGCGGTGGTGCCAGGCGACGATCTGCCCGTCGGCCGACACGGCCCCGCGCAACGCGTTCACGGCCATCGGCCGGTAGAAGTCGTGCTGCATGTCCTCTTCACGCGACCAGATGACCTTCACCGGCGCCTTCATCGCCACCGTGAGCTCGACCGCTTCACCGACGAAGTCCGCCGTGCTGCGCCGGCCGAAGCCGCCGCCCGCCCACGACTGGTGAATCGTGATCTTGTCCGCGGGAAGCCCGGTGATGCGCTGCGCAAACTCCAGCGGGCCGCCAGCGCCTTGAGCGCCCGACCAGACCTCGAGCCGGCCGTCGCGCAGGCTCGCGGTCGCGTTCATCGGCTCCATCGTCGCGTGCGCCACGTACGGCGCCAGGTATTCGGCCTCGAGCACCTTCGCCGCGCCTTCGAAGCCCTTGCTGATCGAGCCTTCTTTGCGAACGCGGCTGCCCGACTCGTTCTTCAGCGCATCGCGGTAGCGGTCGACCATCACCGCGGTGTCGTCGCCCGCGCAGTTGCCTTCGTCCCAGGTGATCTGCAGCAGCTTCGCCGCGCGCGAGGCCTGCCAGTACTTCGCCGCGACCACCGCGACGCCGCTGCTGACCTCCAGCACGCCCTCGACGCCCGGCACCGCCTTCGCCGCGGTCGCGTCGAAAGACTTCACCTTGCCGCCGAACACGGGCGACCGCACCACCACCGCGATCTTCATCCCCGGCAGCTTCACGTCGACGCCGTACACCGCGCTGCCATCGACCTTCGGCTTCGCATCCAGCCGGTCAATCGACTTGCCGATCACTTGGAAGTCCTTCGTCTTCGGCTCGACCTTGCGCGGTTCCGAATGCGCCGCGCTGGCCGTGAGCTCACCGTACTTGAAGCGCTTGCCCGAGGGCCGGTGAATGATCTTGCCGTCCTCCGCGTAGACCTCGTCGCGCGACACCTTCCAGGTGCGAGCCCCGGCATCGACCAGCATCTCGCGCGCGCTCGCAGCGGCTTCACGCAACGGCATCCACGCCGTCTTCGTGCTCGTCGACCCACCCGTCACCTGGTAGCCCAGCGCAGGGTTGTCGTACGCGCGGTCGGCTTCGGCGAACAGGCACTCGAGCTTCTGCGGGCTCACGTTCAGCTCTTCGGCCACCAGCATCGCGTGTGACGTGACGACGCCCTGCCCCATCTCGACCACGTTCAAGAAAAACTGAACCCGGTCGTCCGGCGTGATGCGAATCCACGCGTTCGGCACGAACGCCTTCGCGCGCTTCTGCTGCGAAGCCGGGGCCGCCGCCGCCACCGGAATCCAGCACGCCACCGTCAGCGCGCCGCCCGCCTGCAGCACCTTTCGCCTCGAGACAGGCTTCACGTGCCCGCCGCCCGCTTGATCGCCGCGCGAATGCGGCTGTACGTGCCGCAACGGCAGATGTTCCCGCTCATCGCGGCGTCGATGTCTTCGTCCGTTGGCTTCGGCTTGTCCTTCAGCAGCGCAGCGGCCTGCATGATCTGCCCCGACTGGCAGTACCCACACTGCGGCACGTTTTCTTTGAGCCACGCCTGCTGCAGCGGGTGCGAGCCATCGGGCGACAGCCCTTCGATGGTGGTGATCTCTTTCCCGGCGGCGACGCCCACCGGCGTCACGCACGATCGCACCGGCTGGCCATCGAGGTGCACGGTGCACGCGCCACACAGCGCCATGCCGCACCCGAACTTCGTGCCGCACATCGCGAGCTCCTCGCGAATCACCCACAACAGCGGCACATCGTCGGGGACTTCGACGGTGGCCTCGCGCCCGTTGATCTTCAAGACTCGCATGGCGCGGACCATGCCACAGCGCTTCGGTTCAGGTCT
>JAYUXE010000970.1:0-7914 GCA_043753165.1 Archangiaceae bacterium
GTCCGTCATTCCCTCTCGCGTCCAGGGCCCGACCACTTCGCCGGCCCCTGTCATTGCGCGGCCCGACCCGCTCGCCGTCACGCTCGCCAATGGCACGACGTTCACTCCGGTCGATCGCGCGCGGCTTGCGGAAGAAGCGACCAAGGCGTTGAAGCTCGGCGCCGATGTTCCGGCTCGCGTGCAGGACGGCCCGACGTGCGGCCTCTACGCGCTCGGCATGGTGATGGACTTCTGGGACAAGAAAGATCCATCGAAGGCGCAGGCGCCGCTGGTTCAGGACTCCGACGTCGTCCGTTGGGACAGCCACCACCAGCAGCCCGACACGCAGCGCCGCCTGCTCGATGTCGCGAAGCAGAAGGGGTTCACCACGCAGGGCGAGATGTTCTACGCGCGCCAGCTCGCGACGCTCGCGCGCAGCTTCGGTTACGAGGCGAAGGTGACGGACACGTTGTCGCTGGACGAGATTCACGCCGCCGTCGATCGCGGCCACCCGGCGCTCATCGGCTTCGACGTCGACAACAACGGCAACCCGGGGCTCTTCGAAGGCAAGCGCGCGCACTGGGCCGTCGTCGAAGGCCACTTCAACAAAGACGGCGTCGAGTACCTGGTCGCGACGCACGGCTGGACGGGCAAGGAATACGTCTGGCGCGCCGAAGACTTCATGGCCTCGGTCAACCAGCTCAACAAGTCCGACTTCGCCGGAGCCCCTTCCGACATCACGAAGACGTTGAAGGGCTTGATGGTCGAGGTGTCGCCGAAGCCGTAACGACAGGCCGTCAACTTCTGCTACCGGCGTGTCGCAAAATTGGCGTGTCTGCTGCCCACTGGCAGCCTTGCGCCATGAACAAACGCCTGCTGCCCCGCCTTCGCCGCCGCCTGAAGCTCACCCTGGGCGGCAAGCTTCCTGCTTTCACCGCCGACGTGTCGCCGCAGGGGTTTGCAGTGGAAGCCATGCACATCGCGCGGCCGGGCACCGACGTCAGCGGCTCGATTTCCATCCAGGGTCAGCAGTTCGACTTCACCGGCAAGGTCTGCTGGGCGAAGCAGGGCGACGTGCGCATGAGCGTGCGCGGGAAGTACGGCGTGCGCTTCACCGGCATCGCGAACCGCTTTTTCGAGCTTTTCCAGACGACGTGGTGCGCGCCCGCATAAGTTGCAGCGCGTGAAGCTTCCGAAAGAAGGCTCGACGCACGGCGAAGACGCGAACGGTTTCCTCGACAGGCTCGACGAGGCGTGACGGCCGGGCAGATCGCGCTGCTCGCCGGCGTCGTCGCGCTGGCCTTCCTGGTCGAGGCCGCCGCGGGCTTCGGCAGCATGGTGGTGGCGCTGACCATCGGCGCGCTCTTCTTTCCGATTCCGTCGCTGCTCGGGTGGATCGTGCCGGTGAACCTCGTGCTGTCGTTCGCCATCCTCGTGCGCAATCGCGAGCACGTGCAGCGCAAGTACCTGTGGTCGGCGGTGGTGCCGTCGATGACGGTGGGGCTGCTGGGCGGCATCGCGCTCGCGCGCAGCACCGACACGGCGTGGATGAAGCCGGTGTTCGCATTGTTCGTCGTCGCCGTCGCGGCGCACCAGCTGCTCAGCCGCGCTGCGCAGAAGCCGTTGCCTCGGGTGTTGGCCAGCGTGCTGCTCGTCATCGCGGGAATCATTCACGGCGTCTTCGCCACGGGCGGCCCACTCGCGGTCTTCGTCTCGAGCCGCGCGCTGCCCGAGAAGTCGGCCTTTCGCGCGACGCTGGCAGCGCTGTGGGTGGTGCTGAACCTGTTGCTGCTGCCACGGTTGTGGCTCGACGGCTCGTTGGATGTCGCCGTGTCGTTTCTGCTGCTCGCTCCGCTGGGGGTCGGCGCGCTGGCCGGAAACTGGATTCACCACCGCCTCGACGAAGCGCGCTTTCGCCGCGTCGTCGCCGTACTCTTGCTGGGCGCCGGGAGCACGCTGCTCTACACGTCTCTGAGAGCCTGATGGTCGCCCTTCAAATCATCCTCGCCCTCGTCTTTCCCGCGGTCGCGAACTGGCTGGCCGAGCACAGCAGGGCGGCGAAGCTCCTGGGGCCGGTGGTGCTCTGCTACGGCGCGGGCATTCTGTTCGGCAACATCGGGCTGCCGCTGCACACCGACGTGTCGATCGAGGTGAGCTCGACCGCGGTGCCGGTGGCGATTCCATTGCTGCTCTTCAGCAGCGACGTGCGCAAGTGGCTCGGCCTCGCGCGGCCGCTGCTCATCTCTTTTGCGCTCGCGTGCGTCTCGGCGGTCGCGGGGGCGGCGATCATCGGCCTGCTGTTTCGTTCGCGCCACGACGAGTGGTGGAAGATTGCCGGCATGCTCGTCGGCGTTTACGTCGGCGGCACCGCGAACATGTTGTCGGTGGGGCTCGCGCTGTCGGTGAAAGAGGCGACGTCCGTGCTCGTCAGCACGGCGGATGTCGTCACGGGCGGCGTGTACCTGCTCTTCCTGCTGAGCCTCGGCCAGCGGTTGCTGCTGAAGGTGCTGCCCCCGTTCGTGCCGCAAGAAGGCGCGGTCGAGCACGTCGAGCTTCCGGCCGGCAGTGGCCTCAGCCGCGCGAACGTGAAGCCGCTGCTGATCGCCTTCGGCATCACCGTCGTCATCGTCGCGCTGAGCCTCGGCCTCTCGCAGCTGATTTTCGGGATGACGAACCCGCCATTCGTGCTCGTCACCATCACCACGCTGGGCATCGTCGCGTCGCTTTCCGACAAGGTGCGCGGGCTCGCAGGCTCGTATGACCTGGGCGAGTACGCGCTGTTCGTCTTCTGCTTTTCCGTGGGGTCGATGGCCGACATCCGAAAGATGGCCGGCGAGAGCTACGTCGTGTTCGTCATCGTGCTCGCGACGATGTGCCTCTCGGTCGCGCTGCACGTGCTGCTCTCACGGCTCTTCAAGCTCGACGCCGACACGACCATCATCTCGTCCACCGCGACCATCTTCGGGCCGGCGTTCATCGGGCCCGTCGCCAGCTCACTGAAGAACCGCCAGCTCGTCGGGCCGGGGTTGACGCTGGGCCTTGCGGGCATCGCGCTCGGCACCTACCTCGGGCTCTTCACCTCGTGGGCGCTTCACGCGTTGTTCCCGTAGACCCGGCAAAGGTCTGGCGAACGCCGCTGCTCGCGAACGCCGCCCTCTGCGGTAGGTTGCCGCCACCATGGCGAAGATCAAAGCGACCCTGATTGGCGGCACGGGCTACGGCGGTGCCGAGCTCCTGCGGCGACTCCTCTTCCACCCGAACGTCGAAGTCGCGCGCGTCACCGCGGTCGACAACATCGGCAAGAAGGTCGGCGACGTTCACTTCAACCTGGGCAGCGTCTCGCAGCTGGCGTTCGAGCAGGTGCCAGCCGCGGAAGCGTGCAAAGGCGTCGACGTCGTCTTCCTCGCGCTGCCCCACAAGACCACCGCGAAGGTGGTGCTCGAGATGTTGGACAGCGGCTACGCGGGAAAAATCGTCGACATGTCCGGCGACTTCCGCCTTCGCGACCCGGCCGCGTACGAGAAGTACTACGGCGTCGTTCACCCCCGCCCCGCGATGCTCACCGACGGCACGTTCGTCTACGGCCTGCCCGAGCTCAACCGCGAGGCAATCAAGAAGGCGAAGTACATCGCCAGCCCCGGCTGCTTCGCGACCACCATCGCGCTCGGCATCTACCCTCTTGCGAAGGCCGGCCTTCTCAGCGGACCCGTGCAGACCGTCGCCGCCACCGGCAGCTCGGGCAGCGGAGCGAACCCCGTCATCGGCACCCACCACCCGCTGCGCGCGTCGAACCTGCGCACGTACAAGCCACTCGACCACCAGCACATCCCCGAAATCGTGCAGACCCTCGGCCTCGTCGGCGCCAAAGACTTCGCGCTCGAGTTCGTGCCGGTCTCTGCCCCACTGCCGCGCGGCATCTTCGCGACCAGCTTCGTCACCGTGCCGGCAAGCACTACCCAAGACCAGCTCTCGGCCGCCTGGAAGTCCGCCTTCGCCAATGATCCCTTCATTCGCATCGTCGAAGGCGATCGCCAGCCCGAGGTCGTCGCCGTCGCGCACGGCAACTACGTCGAGGTCGGCTTCACCCTCGGCCCCGTCACCGGCAACACCCGCCGCGTCGTCTGCTTCTCCGCGCTCGACAACCTCGTGAAGGGCGGCGCCGGGCAGTCGATTCAGGCCTTCAACGTGATGATGGGCTTCGAAGAAAAAGCGACGCTCGCCGAGCCGGGGCTCTGGCCATGAAGGCCGGCGAATGGTTCGTGGTGAAGATTGGTGGCGAGCTGGCGAGCGACCGCCACAAGCTCGCGCGCACGGTGGGCAAATCGATTCACGCGTTTCTCGAAGCGGGCGTGAAGGTCTGCGTCGTTCACGGCGGCGGCCCGCAGGCCAACGAGCTCTCGAAGCGTCTGGGCATTCAGACGAAGCAGGTCGGCGGCCGGCGCGTCACCGACGAGGCGACGCTGGAAGTGATGAAGATGACGCTCGCAGGCCAGGTGTCCGTCGACATCGCCAGCGCCTTCAAGCTCGCGCACGTGCCGGCCATCTGCACCTCGGGCGTGTCGGCCGGGCTCGTCGAAGCGGTGAAGCGCCCGCCGATGGTGGTCACCGGTGGAGGCCCTGACCCCGTCGACTTCGGCCTCGTCGGCGACGTGACCGCCGTCAACCTCGCGCTGCTCGACAAGCTCGCGTCGGCCGGTGTCGTGCCGGTGATGGGCTCGCTGGGCGCCGACGCCTTCGGCAACGTCTTCAACATCAACGCCGACACGGTCGCTACGCGCGTCGCAGCGCACCTGTCGGCCGCGCGGCTCTTTCTCGTCAGCAACGTGCCGGGCGTGCTCGCAAACAAGGACGACCCGACGACGCGAATTTCGCGGCTCACTCCGGAAGAGGCGATGGCGAAGATTGCCAGCGGCGTCATCGTCGGCGGGATGATTCCGAAGGTCGAAGAGAGCCTGGCGATGCTGCAGGAAGGCATCGACGCGATTCACATCGTGGGGCTCGACCCCGACTCGGCGATTCTCGACGAGGCCCAGAATCCCGGAAGCCGCGGCACCGTCTTCGTGCGCGGCTGACCCGTGAGACACTGCCACCCGTGAGTCGTCTTCTCGCGCTTTCGTTCTTCGCGATTCTTTGTTCATGCGGTTCGACCTCGGGCGGCGGCTTCAAAGCCGTCGTCGCGTATTCGCTGGTGCTGCCTTCGGACGCGTGCATCCGCGTGCGTGCGTCGCCCGAGAAACCGGCGGGGCAGACCAAAGAGAACAGCCTGTCGTTGAAGGGCAGGGCGAAGTCGGGCGCGCTGCGGTTCGGCGTGCTCATCGGAGAAGACTGGGCGGGGACGGTGACGGTGACCGCGACGCTGCACCCCACGTGCGGCGAGACGCGCGTGCTCGCGACGGACGTGAAGTCTGCGCTGGCGCCCACGGGTGGAAAAGTGGTGACGCTCGACTTTGCGCTCAACGAGCCGGTGAGGGACAGCGGCACCGACGGCGGCACGGATGCGGGGGTGGATGCTGGACCCGAGGATGCGGGCGTGGACGCGGGCGTGGACGCGGGCCTCGACGCAGGTTCGGATGCGGGCACGGACGCCGGACTTCCGGATGCAGGCATGCGGTCGTGCGACGGCGGGTTCGCAGAAGTGCCTCTCGCTCCGATGATGGGAGCGACCTGGTTCGACGTCGCCCCCTACGCCCCCAACAGCGTGTGGCTCATCGGCGCCGGAGCGCTCTTTCACCGCAACGGCGCCAGCTGGATTCCCGCGGGCAGCTCGTGCGCGGGCGAGCACCACGCCGGCTGGGCGCGCCCCGACGGCCGCCTCTACTTCGGCACCGTGGGTTCGCCCCTTCGCTTCACCGACCCGGGCCTAAACCCGCAGTGCACCGAGCTTCCCGGCTCAGCCGATGCGGGCAAGGTCTACGGCATGGCGGGCCACGTCGATGCGGGCCTCACCGTCGTCTACGCCGCGTCACTCGAAGGAACCATTCAGCGGCACAGCGACCCCGACGATGCGGGCTTGTTCAAGGAATGGAACGTGACCGACGCGGGGGTCACCGAGCTGTGGACGATCGCGGGCTTCGGTGAGTCGCTTCAATTCGCAGGCGGCCGCAGCAACGGCACCAACGGCATCATCTTGAAGCGCGACCCCGTCACCGACCGCTGGGTACCCGAGCCGATTGCGATCAACAGCATCGTCAACGACATCTCGATCGTCAGCCCGACGCTCGCCTTCGCCGGCACCGAAGGCCGCGACCTCTTTCAGTGGGACGGCGCGACGTGGGTGCGCGTGAGTCAGAACCAGGTCGGCAACGCCATTTACGGCCTGCAGGCTTTCAGCGTCTCGAAGCTCTACGCCGCCGGTGCGAACGCGACCGTGCGGAGGTGGAATGGGGTGTCGTGGAGCACCGTTGGAACTTTCCCCGACGCAGGCTCCAACGGCTTCATCGCGCGCCTTCGTGGTCTCGACGCGTGTGAAATCTGGGGCGTCGGCACCGCGGGCCTCGTTTTTCGCAGCGAATAGTCCCAACCTCGCGGGCCGAGACACGAACGCCACAATCGAGGGCGCAATTTCAGGGACCGCAGCCCAGCAGCCGAGACTTGGCAAAGAGACTGCAATGAATTCCTGACATGATCCTTACAATCCTCGTTGTCGTCCTGCTGCTCTCGTTGATCGGCGGTGGTGTGGGTCACTCGAAGTTCGGCCTCGCGGGTTGGTCGCCGGCCGGCATCATCATCGTGATCCTGATCATCCTCTTCCTCACGGGTCGGCTCGGTTAATACCGTTCGCAGCAACCGAGGTCGGCGCTGGCGCCCGCATCCCGTGGGCGCTGTTCGAGGTCGAGCCAGAGCAGGGTGTTGTCCAAGCGCTTCGGCAAAGCACCTCGATTCACCGCCAGGGAACCGGCCTTGAGCCGCGTCCTCGGCAACCCCGCGTCCGGCTGAATCGCATCGAAGGGTGAAACGTTCTCGGCGATGTAGTTGCCGCGCGCGTCGACAGTTCCCGCATCTGCTTGAACGATGTTCAGCGCCTCCTCGAGGGGGGAAATCGTCGCCAGCGGGTGGTCGTGCCAGAAGTAGGTGCGGCTGTAGTTCGACGGCTGCTTGCACGACGGGTTCGCGGCCTTCACCATGAAGCGCGTGTTCGCCTTCCCCGAGTTGATGATGTTCGCGTCGGAAACGACGAGGGCGCCCCGGCACCACAAGCCATTCGATTCCGCCTGCGTCACGGGGTCGGCGTCGACGTCCAGCGTATTCCCCGCGAGATAAATCTGGCCGACGTTCGTCGTGACGACCGCGCTCGACTCGCCCGCGCAGTCAGAACGTCCGGCCCACAGCTGGGTCGAATAGACCTCGAGCTGCGTCGCGTCCTTGACGTCCATCGCGTGAGTTGTGGCCGAGCCCACCGCCATCAGCCGGTTCCGTTCGACGACCCCCGAGGTGCCCGCGACCTCGAGGCCTGACGCGGCGCTGTTGCACAGCTTGTTGCCCTGCGCGCGGAAGAAGTTGTCCGTCAGCTGGAAACCGCCCGGGCTCGTCTGAAAGCGAACCGCGCGCGCGACCAGCGATGGGCCGACGTCGACCGTGTTGCCGCTGACGACCGTGGGTACCGTCGATTGGTCGACCAGGATGCCGGTGACCGTCAGGGCGCTGGCGCCTCCGGTGATGAAGTTGTCGCGCACGGTCAACACGCCGGTGCCGAGGGTGCTGTAGACGCCCGCGAGCTCGGAGAACGACGTCGCGCGGGGCAGCTTGATGGTGTTGCGTTCGACGATGCCGCCCGACCCAGTCAACCGAACGGCGCTGCTGCCCAGGTCGAGAGGCGCCGTCAGCGGCGAGCCGTCGAAGGTGTTGTCGCGCACCTGCACGTCCTTGCACTGGTCGAGCTTCACGAGGCCGTAGCCTCCGCCCGCGGTTCCACCGGTCGACCTTCCCCAGGTGAAG
>JAYUXE010000971.1:0-3395 GCA_043753165.1 Archangiaceae bacterium
GCGGCGCAGGTGCGGCAGGCGCTGATTGATTCGGCGCGTCCGGCCCCATTCGCGGTGAAGGACGATGCGGGGCATGACGAGCTGTACGGCTACGGCATCGTGGATCCGACGGCGGCGCTGCTGCGGGTGCGGCCCGATTGGGTCGATGCGGGTCGGCCGGACGCCGGAACACCGGGGGTCGTCGATGCAGGCGAGCCCGACGCTGGAATGGTGGGAACTGGCGGCGGAGGCGGCGGCGAACCGATGGTGACGCCGCGAGGCTGTGGCTGTGAAGGCCCGGCGGGCGGGGTGGGCTTCGGGTTGCTGGCCGCAGTCGCGCTCTGGAAGACGAGGCGCCGCTACTTCGGGTGACCGAACAGATCGAGCTGAGGCACCTTCGGGGGCTCGGGCGGCTTCGGGGCCGCGGCGACCACAGCGGCCGCATCGAACAACGGGCCCTCGAACTTCGCGGTGACGGGTCCGTGATCACTGGTGCCGAACTCGCGGTACACGGTGCACGACTTCGCCTGCTTCGCGAGCGCCTCGGACGCGAGCACGTAGTCGAGCCGCCAACCGACGTTCTTCTCTTTCATGTTCCGCCACGGCGCCCACCAGGTGAAGAGGCGGTCGTCGTCCGGAGCGAAATGCCGGCCGAGATCCACCAATCCGTGCGCCACCATCTTTTCGATCAGCGCGCGTTCGGGCGGCGTCTGGCCGATCTGTTCCGGGTGCGCGAGGTCGGGGTGAACGTCGCGCGGCGTGCGGGCGACGTTCAGGTCTCCACAGAGCACCAGCTGCTTTCCCGACGCGTGGCTCTGCGCGATGAACTGTTCCATCGCGTTCAGGAAGATCATCTTGGCGTCGAAGCTCTTCCCGCCATTCGGCACGTAGATGCTCGCGACGATCAGGGTCGCGAGCTCGACGGCGACGATGCGGTTCTCGAGATCGAACGGCGGGTGGAAGAAGCGCGGCTCGACGGGCGAGAACGCTTTGCGCACGTGCAGTGAGACGCCCGAGTAGCCCTTGTTGCCGTGCCAGTACGTCCAATAGTCGGGCGGTGACTGCAGGCTCACCGGCACCTGGTGCGGCGACGCCTTGAGTTCCTGCAGGCACAGCACGTCGGGCTGTTCGATGCGCAGCCAGTCGAACACCTGCGCCTCGCGGGCACGGATGCCGTTCACATTCCAGGTGGTGATCTTCACGAAAGCTACTGCCCGTACATCAACTCCCACGCCTCGCGGTACCGGTAACCGCCGTCGGGAAATTTCGGCGACGAGCCGCCCACCTGCGTCGAGCCGTGCGGGTCGCCGGTGGTGGCCGAGGTGTAGAGGCGGTGCGAGCCGCCCCACGGCGTGCCGGCGTCATCGATCGAGCGCGCGACGCCGGGCAGCCCCATCGTGTTGAAGGCCGCGAGGTGGCCTGGGTGCTGAGGGTCGCCCGTGTGCGTGAAGCCCCAGATGCGATCCGCGGGCGTCGCCGAAGGAACCGAGAGCCACGCCTGGTTGGTGTCGAGCGGGCCCGACAACATCACCGCGCGCGCGACGCTGCGGTACTTCGCGATGAGGCCCGCGCTGCTGCCGCCGTGCGAGATGCCCGAGATGACGATGGCGTTCCACCGCGGCTTGCCGTTGTCGATGAAGTATTTCCAGTCGCCCTTCGGGTTCAGAGTCTGCAGGTGCTGCAGCATACGGACGACGCGCACCTCGATGCTGTCAGCCGGGCGAATGTCGATCGCCGGGTTGTGGTCAACGCCTTCGAATGCCTCGAGGCGGCAGCCGCCGATGTCGTTGCCGCAGACGCCAACGCCGTAGTCGGCCGGGTAGCAGGGGCTGACGACGTGGAAGCCGCGCGAGGCGAGGAAGGCGTTGTGGGCCGCCCCACCGCAATTGCTCGGCATCTGCTCCGCGCCGTGCAGGTAGACGACGAGCTTCCCCACCGCAGCGACCCGCGTGTCCAGCGCCGCCTGCTCGTTTCCCTGCCAGAGCCCCGCGTCACTGTCGGCCACCGCCGCCTTGAAGCTGAAAGTGTAGAGCTGGGGGTTCGAGCGGTCGACCACCGGGCCTGTGCCGCCATCGATTCCCGCGTCCGCCACGCCTGAGTCGGCCACGCCCGCATCCGTTACGCCTGCGTCGGCTTCGCCCGCGTCGGGCGGGCCGGCATCAAAACCACCGGCGTCCGCACCCGCGTCCTTCGCCCCTGCATCGGCCCGGGGGCCGGCGTCCTCTTCGTTCATCGGGACACCCGAGCAACCGACCAGAAAGCAGCACACGACCGTCAGGCGTCTGAGCATGCCGGCATCCTAATCGCGCAAGGTTGCGAGCGGCACGGGACCATCTGCGACAGGGGGCGCCGGACGGGACACGGCGCACCGGGGCAATACGTCTCATTCAAGCTGTGACGTGATCGGCACGGTAGCTGCTCTGAAGCTTTCCGCCATGACCATCATCTGCGCTACCCACTTCACCGACACCTCACTGGAAGCCGTAAAGGTCGCTGCCCAGCTGGCGCGGACGCACCGGGAAGCGCTGTGGTTGCTGAATGTGATGCCGCACGCCGCTACGGCGGGTGGCGAAGACGATGTGGCAGTGACGGGCGCCCTGCTGACGGAGGCCTCGCGGTTGGCGAGAGAAGGCCTGGTGGTGAACACGGCGACGGTGTTCGGCCCGCTGATGAAAGCGGTCAAGGAGGTCTGTGAAGCGAAGCGTGCCTCGCTGCTCGTGGTGGGTGACGTCGACCAGACGCTGGCGCCGCTGGTGGTCGGCCCGCTCGATCGCTTCGCCGACAACATCGGCGTGCCGGCGCTCATCGTCCGCAAGGCAGACTCTTTCTTGAAGTGGGCGTCGGGCGCCGCGCCGCTGAAGGTCGCGATGGCGATGGACGGCAACTGGAAGTCGGCCGCGGCCCGCGAGTGGATCATCCGCCTCGCTTCCTACGGGCCGATCGAGCTCGTCGCGTCCTATCTGTGGTGGCCCAGGGACGAAGCGAAGCCGAAGTCGTGGGCGAAAGTGACGCCGCGGCTCGAGGCCGACACGTCGTTCACGCGGCTGCCGTCGAACGTGCGGTACCGGGTGCGCCTCGAAGTCGGAGACGCGAAGGTCGGCACCCGGCTGCTCGCGCGGGCGCAGGCCGACGAGGCCGACGTCTTCGTGGTCGGCACGCACGCCCACCGGGGGCCGCGCGGGCAGCAGTGGTCGGTGTCGCACGAGGTGCTGGCGACCGCTCCGATGTCTGTCGCCTGTGTCCCGGATGCGGCCGCCCGCCTTGCCGCGGCCCCGGCTTCGCCCGACACCCAGTCGGATTTGCTGCGCATCGTCGCCAACTGACCGGGTCTGCGTAACCCTTCCCCACCCCTCAAAAGTGTCAAACACCCGTTTCGGGTGGACGCAAGTCCGCGCTAAAGGGCCGGGAAATGACTG
>JAYUXE010000972.1:0-3392 GCA_043753165.1 Archangiaceae bacterium
GACGCCAACTCGCCCGGAGGCATCTTCTGGTTCCAGCCGTATGGGCGTTGGAACGCGAACTTCGTCGCGGGCACGTTTCTCACCCCCGTGCCGCCGTCGCAGCTGATGACCAACCCCGACGCGCGCTTCCTCGACTTCCTGCCTTCGGGCGAGACGTTGTTCGGCCAGCAAAGCGACGGCACCATTGGCCCGCTCGGCTTCGCCAAGTTGATTGTCGCTTCGGGAGACTTCGACCGCTGCGCCGTACAGACGCTGCACCAGCGCTTCGTCGGCCGGAAGTTCGACCCGGCAACCGAGGCGGCGCTCGAGACGCAGCTCGTGCAGGCCTTCACCCAGACCGGCCGGAAGGTGAAGCCGTTGATCAAGCTGCTGCTGCAGACCGACGAATTCCGGAGAGGCCTGTGAGCCGCACCTGGCTGCTGCTCTTGGCGCTGGCCCTCACCGCTTGCGAGGGCCGCATTGGAGGAGGCGCGGGCGGAGGCTCCTCGACTCCAGGCCCCGACGCAGGAAAGGGCGGAGGCTCCGGTGGCGGCGGCAACCCGGACGCAGGGACGCTGACCACGGCCGAAGTCTATGCGGCGCTGAAGGTCACCTGCGGGGGCTGCCACGTCCTCACCGAACGCCCGTACTTCGCCAGCCTCGAAGCCTTCGAAGCCTCGATTGCTTATGACACGCGCTGGGTGGTGGCGGGCAGCCCGGGCACCAGCGCGCTGCTGAACCTGCTCGACGGGACGCGGGCGGTGCGAATGCCGCCGGTGCCGCAACCGACGTTTTCGGTGCTGGCGGGCGAAGGCCGAACGCAGGTGTCGATGGCGCAGCTCGAGGCGTGGATTGCCAGCCTCCCGCCCCGCCCGCCGCCCCCGGCGCTGAACGTGGCGGTGGTTCGGCGCAAGACGGCGGAACAGGTGATTGCTTCGCTCTACGACCAGCTGGGCCTGGCCGACAGCGACCTCTACACCGCCGGCTTCCTGCCCAAGGCGAACGACAGCTACGCGGTGCGGTCTCCCGACGCCATTCCGTATGCGGATCCCTTCGACCAGGGCGGCACGCTGTTCATGGCGATGGGCGGCCCGTGGCGGCTCGAGGGCAAGCTGCGCAACGACACGCCCAGCCAGGGTTTCGTGCAGGCGCTGACCCATGTCTCGCAGGCGTGGTGCCGCACGGCTTTCTCGAAGCCAGGCAACGCCGCGGTGCTCAGCAAGGCGACGCTGGCCGACAGCAGCGCCACGGCAGCAGGCACCGCGAACATTCGCGGCAACATCGCCGACCTGTATCTGCGAATGCTCGGCGAGGACGCACCGCCCGCCGAGGTCGACGACTTGTTCGAGAATGTCTTCAAGCCCTACGAGTCGAAGGGTGCGGTGGTCGCGTGGACGGGTATCTGCGCCGCGTTGGTGAGAGATCCACTCTGGATGCTCTATTGAACCGGGAGCTCCCACGATGAAGCTCGGACGACGCGCGTTGCTAAAGGCCAGCCTCGGCCTCACCCAGCTCTCACTGCTCGGGAGGCTCGCGGCGCCGTCGCGCGCCCACGCCCAGACGATGGACGGGCCGACCAAGCTCCTGACCCTGTACCTTCCCGGCGGGTGGGCGTCGCTGTTCACCTTTTGCGGAATGGGCGCCGCAGAGGTGACCGCCACCATTCCCGCCCCGTTCGTCGAAAACGGCGAGCCCATGTTCTTCAGCCCCGCGCAGCTGACGGGCTTGAACCCCTCGGGCGGGGGCACGGGGCTGCGGCTGCCCAAGCTGTGGGACGACGCCGAGCTGACTGCGGGCCGGGTCGACCGCCGGCTCGGAACGTCGTCGCATGGCTGGTCATGGGTCCAGCACAAGCTGTGGGAGAACACCGTTGCGATTCACGGCGTGGACCAGATGACGGCGGCCCACGTCGCCGGCTCGGTGAGCGCGATGTGTGGGGTGGCGTCCAGCGAGTTCAAGTCGCCGTCGCTGCACGCGTGGGCCGCGCACCACCTCTTCACCCGGTTTCCAGACCGCCCCCTGCCTTCGGTGTGGATTGAGGGGCCGCAGCCCGCGTCCCTGGGTCTGCGCGGCGAGGCCTCGCCGCTGCGAATTCCCCGCATTGCCGACATCGATTTCATGTTCTCCGACCGCGGCGCGAACGCGTGGGACGGGCTCCGGGCTTCCGACATCGGCGCGACGGCTCCGCTTCGGGGCTTCGACGGTTTGCCGGCGGCGGGTGGCTTCGTGCTCAACCCGATTGCCGACCGTTCGATGCGGCGGCTGCGCGCACTCAAAGGCACCACCAACGGCGCGACCGATGCGGTGCTGAAGAAGCTGCACGACGACCTGGGCGGCGTGAGCAAGGTGCTCGCCCGCAACGTGACGGCCATCGTGCAGGGAACTCAGGGCGTTCAGTACACGCCCAGGCCGTTCTGGGCGCCGGCAGCGGGGGGCCACTTCGGGGTCGACCTCGGCGGCTTTGGCACGGACTCGGGGTCGACGTGGAGCTCGCAGTTCGATCTCGCGCTGCGCCTGCTCAAAAGCGATTTGGCCACGTCGATCGCGATCGAATGCCGGGGCCCCACGTCCTACGGCTTCGACAACGGCCACAGCCAGGGTCACCGCGTTCAATTCGCGCAGGTGCGCGGCACCTTCGAGGTGATTGGCCGGTTGCTGGGCGAGATGAAGGCGACGCCCGGCGCGTCCGCGGGGAAGACACTGCTCGACGACACGCTCGTGGTGCTGCTTTCCGACTTCGGCCGCACCTGGCCCAAGAGCGGAGCCACCAGCGACCACTGGCCTGCCAGCACCGTCATCTTCGCGGGCGGCGGCCTCACGCCCGACAAGATGGTGGGCGGCTACGCGGTGAACACGGCAGACCCGACGGCCCAGGGTTTCGACGGGTCGCCCGTGGCCATCAAAGAAGCCAGCGGCACGGTGACGCGCCGGCCACGCAGCTCGGACGTGGTGAACACCGCCCTGGCGGTGATGGGCGTGACGGGCATCACCATTCCCGGCGGCAGCGGTGAGATTCTCGGGGTCCGCCGGGGGTCGTGAAGACCCCTGACGCGCCTCACAACGGCTTGTAGAAGAGCGTCGCGCGCACCAGCACCTGCGGCTCGATGAACCGCGCGTACGCCGCCGGAAGCTTCGCCGCCGCCGCCGCCTGGAATTGCGCCGGAAGCAGCGCCGCCATGTCCGTGCCCTTCGCGAGGCGCACGCGCAGCCCGCGTTGCCCCGCCGGTTGTCCTGGCCCGTCGCGCCAAGGGCAAAGGTCGCATTCCCCTACTGCTCGACGCAGTGCACGTGCGCGGCGACGTTGCAGTTCTGCTGCCCAAAGTTCCACCCGCGGCTGTCGGGCAGCGCGTAAAGCCCGAAGATGCCGGTGCCCGCCCCGCTGCCCCAATTGGAACAGTTGCCTGGGCCCGCGC
>JAYUXE010000973.1:0-3390 GCA_043753165.1 Archangiaceae bacterium
GCTGTCGCCGCGCCGCGATCGCGCGAGCAAGCTGCTGCAGTACCTGGGCGAAGTCATCGTCAACGGCCACCCGACGGTGAAGAAGGAACAGCGCCTGCAGCCGACGAAGCTGCTCGAGGCGCGGGTGCCGGAAGTTCCGCGGGGGGCTCCGCCGCCGGGGACGGCGCAGATTCTGGCCGAGAGGGGGGCCGACGGGGTCGCGAAGTGGGTGTTGTCGCAGACGCGGCCGCTGCTCACCGATACGACGATGCGCGACGCCCACCAGTCGTTGCTGGCGACGCGCATGCGCAGCTTCGACATTCTGAAAATCGCGCACGCCACCGCGCACTTGGCGCCCGAGCTCTTCAGCCTCGAGTCCTGGGGCGGAGCGACCTTCGACACCTCGTACCGTTTCCTCAACGAAGACCCGTGGGATCGCCTGCGGAAGTTGAAGGCCGCGGCACCGAACCTGCTGCAGCAGATGCTGCTGCGTGGAGCGAACGCCGTCGGCTACACCCATTACCCCGACAACGTCGTCGAAGCGTTCATCGACGAAGCGGCCGAGGCGGGCGTCGACGTGTTTCGGGTGTTCGACTCGTTGAACGACCTCGACAGCATGAAGGTGTCGATCGATCGAATCCGCAAGACGGGAAAAATCGCCGAGGTTGCCATTTGCTACACAGGCGACGTCGCGAACCCGAAGCGGCCCAAGTACACGCTCGACTACTACGCGGATCTCGCGAAGCGCATCGAGGACATGGGCGCGCATTTCCTCTGCATCAAAGACATGGCGGGGCTGCTGCGTCCGCGCGCGGCGGGGTTGCTGGTCGATCGGCTGAAGCAGACGGTGAAGCTGCCTCTTCACCTGCACACGCACGACACGTCGGGCAACGGCGTGGCGATGTTGCTGACGGCGATCGATCACGGCGTGCACATCGTCGACGTGGCGCTGGCGCCGATGGCGGGGCTCACGAGCCAGCCGTCGATGAACGCGCTGGTCGCGGCGCTGCGCGGCTACCCGCGCGACACGGGGCTAACGAACAAGAAGCTGCAGCCGCTGGCGAACTACTGGGAAGACGTGCGCGAGTTCTACGCGCCGTTCGAGTGCGGGCTGAAGAGCGCGACGTCCGAGGTCTACTTCCACGAGATTCCGGGTGGCCAGTACTCGAACCTGCGGCCGCAGGTCGCCGAGCTCGGGCTGCTCGCGCGGTGGACGGAAGTGAAGGAAGCGTTCGCGCTGGTGAACCTGCTGTGCGGCGACATTCCGAAGGTGACGCCCTCGTCGAAGATGGTCGGCGACTTCGCGATCTTTCTCGTGAAGGGTGACCTGATCGTTCGCGCGGACACGCTGGACGAAGCGGCGAAGCGAACGGAGGCGAAGCTGGTCGCCGAGGCGCACCGGTTGGATTTTCCCTCGAGCGTGGTCGGGTATTTTCAAGGGCAGCTGGGCCAGCCGCCGGGTGGGTTTCCGGAGACGTTGCGGAAGGCGGTGTTGAAGGGGCTGCCGCGTGTGGAAGGGCTGCCGGGCAAGAGTTTGCCGCCGTTGGATCTCGCCGCGCGCGCGAAAGAGCTGTCGGTGAAGTTGGGGCGTGAAGCGACGCGCGCGGAGGCCGTGTCGCATGCGCTGTATCCGCGGGTGCTCGACGACTTCTTCGAGGCGCGGGCGAAGTACGAGGACGTCTCGATTCTCGACACGCCGACGTATTTCTACGGGCTCGAGGTCGGGCAGGAACGTTGGGTGGATCTGGAGCCGGGCAAGACGCTGGTGTTGTCGCTGGAGGCGGTTTCGGATCCGTCGCCCGATGGTCACCGCACGGTGTTCTTCGAGCTCAACGGGCACGGGCGGCAGGTGTCGGTGAAGGACAAGTCCCTTGTCTCGTCGGTCGCCGAACGGCGCACGGCGGAGAAAGGGAATCCGAGCCACATCGGCGCGTCGATGCCAGGCGTCGTCATCGGCGTGTACGGCGTCGTCGGAGCGAAGGTCGAAACCGGGGCGCCGCTGATCACGCTCGAGGCGATGAAGATGGAGACCGTGGTTCGGGCGCATCGCGCGGGTGTGGTGAAGGAAATGCCCGTCGGGTTGAAGGCCAAAGTGCAGTCGGGGGACCTGCTGGTCGTCCTCGAGTGAACTGGGAGGAAGGGGTCCTCTGGATATTTGGGAGCGTCACTCTTCCTCTTCGTTGCTGCAATGGCAGTCGTCGGCACAACGCTGGAGGGCTGGCTTTGGCAGACCGGCGACTTCCGCAAAGTGGTCGGTTCGGCCCGGATGGGGCGAAGAATCGGCTGGGTCGGGATGTCGCGATTCGAAGCTCCGGCGCTCGAGTACCTCGGTCACTTTCGCTCCGCTCGAGCAATTCGCCCGTCGACCGGTTTCGCCTACATGGATGGGAACGCCGCAATCTGCGCGGCGATCAGCGTCGGCAGGTACCAGTCGGCGATCGAGAGAGCGCGGAACTTGAGCTGCTGGCCCGCGTCGGCATCGACCTCCGGGCCGGAATGGTGGCTGGTGCGCGTGAACGTTTCGGAGGCGCTCTACAACCTCGGCCGCTGGGAAAAAGCGCTGGAAGCCATCGACGGTCTGGAGAAGGACGCGCTCGGAATGAACCTCGCCGGTCTGTTGAATCAGCGCAGCTGGATCTTCTGTCACACGGGGCGCGCCACAGACGCGTTGGCGCTGCACCTCACCGCGGACCGCAATGGTCTGCCTCCGATCTTCTACGCCGAGCACCACTTCACCCGCGCGCTCTGTTTGTTGGAGCTCAAACGATTCGACGAATCCGCGGCGGAGCTCGATGTCGCCGAGACGTTCGCGATGCGCATCACGAGCAAGCGGAACCTCATCTACATGCGCGCACGGCTCGCGATGGCGCGTGGCGACTTCGAGGCCGCGGAAAAGCTCTACCGGCTGGGCGCGAAGCACCCGTACCGGGGCCAGGGCGGCGAAGCGCTGCTCGCCTGGGGCGACTGCCTGGTGAAGCTCGATCGATCGGATGAGGCCCGCACCGCGTGGGAGCTATGCGTCCGCCGTGACCCGCAAAGCGCATCGGCCGTCACGGCGCAGCAGCGGCTTGGCGCGGCACACTGACATCCCGAGCGAAGTCGAGGACCGCGGGCGATCCGGCCTCCACCGACCGCAATGTCCTGAGGAGGACGGATCGCCAGCGGCCCCTCGACTCCGCTCGGGGTGATTGCGGTGGCGCCTCGACGCGTTCATTCTGCGCCGCGCCCCGATGTCGGAAGTCCGTTTCAAAGGTCGCAAGTTCAACTGGGAAGCCGACGAGTCCCTGCTCGAGCTGCTCGAACGGAACGGCGTCGACGTGCCGAGCTCGTGCCGGTCGGGCGCGTGCCACAGCTGCCTGGTGAAGGTGACGAAGGGCCCGATCAGCCCGATCGCGCAGCTGGGCCTCAAAG
>JAYUXE010000974.1:0-3389 GCA_043753165.1 Archangiaceae bacterium
CGCGCAGAAGCCGGGGGCTCGAGGCTCGCGCGTGCGCGTGCGCTGCTGCATCGAGACGCGCTCGATCGCTTTCACCAGGCGCTCGCGGCCAACCAGCGCCGGGTCGTTTACGAAGACTCCCTGGCGGTGGTGGATCAACTGCTGCAAGTCATCACCGCGCGGCAGAAGGCCGGTGAAGCCTCTGGGTACGATCTGCTTCGCATCGGCGTCGAACGGGCTGCCCTCGAGACTGCACGTGCCGAAGCCGTTCTGTTGCAAGACCGCGCACTCGCCGAAGCCCGCGCCTTGCTTCCTGCTGGCACCACGCCGGTGACCCTCTCGGGTTCGCTGCCCACCCACGTGCGTGTCGATGATTGGAAGGCGCTCGAAACCCGCCGGGCGGACTTGAAGGCGTTCGAGCTCGAGGCGCGCGCGGCCGACGCCGATCGCCGGGCTGCTGGCCGCGGGTGGATTCCCGAGCCGGTCATCTCAGGGGGCGCCCAGACGTTCGGCCTGGGCCTGCCCGGCCCCACCGCCGGCTACGTCGTCGGCGCCTCGATTCCCCTGCCTCTCTTTCAGCATCGCAGCGGCGAGCAGGCGCAGGCGGCAGCCAGGGCCGGGCTCGCGCACGCCCAGCGGGTCGCGTCGCTTCACAGTGCACAACTGCTGGCCGAGGCCACGTTGAATGAAGTCACTGCGCGCGCAGCTCAGCTCGAACGGCAACAGCGGGACGTGCTTCCCCGCGCCGAACAGCTGCGACAGGTCGCAAGCACCGCCTACCGCGGCGGAGCGGCCGAGCTGCTGGTGCTCGTCGATGCTGAACGGGCCGCGCGCGAAGTCCGGCTCACCACCATCGAGCTGCAGCTGAAGCTTGCGGTGGCGCACACCGCCTTGTTGTTTCTTTCGGGCACCTTCGATGCCGCCCCCGATGGAGTTGCTCCATGACCCGCCCGATGGCTTCGGCGTTGTGCGCACTGCTGCTCACGACCAGCGCCTGCAAAGACAGCCCCCCGAAGGACGAGAAGAAGGCCGCACCTCCAGAACGGCCCGGTTTGTCAGTCACCGTCTACGAGTCGGGGCTCGAGCTCTTCATGGAATACCCCGCCTTCGTCGTTGGACAAGCGTCGCCACTGGTGGCGCACTTCACCGACGCGCGTGACCCGGCTGCGTTTCACCCGGTGACGCAAGGCCAGGTCACCGCCGTGCTGAAAGTGGGCGAGGTAGAAGAGCGCTTCCCCACCGACAAGCCGCTGCGCGATGGCATCTTCAAGCCGATCGTCATTCCCGAACGCGCTGGCACCGGGACGCTGACGTTGATCCTCGAGGGCCCGCAGACCCACGGCACCGTCAACGTCGGTGAGGTCATCGTTCACCCGACGATGCAGGCGGCGATGGCAGCGGGTGCACACGAGGGCGCCGCCGAACCGACGGTCGGGTTCCTGAAGGAACAGCAGTGGAAGACCGAGTACGCCACCGCAGAAGCGAAGGTGCGCGTGCTGCAGGGCGGCGTGCGGGCAACCGCCGAGCTCAAGCCGGTTGGAGGTCAGGCGGCCGAGCTGTCGGCTCCGGTGGAAGGCAGAATTCCCGTCGGCGATGCGGTGCCGCACCTGGGCCAGAAAGTGAAGAAGGGCGAGCTGCTCGCCCGCATCGTTCCGTCGGCATCCGTCAGCGGCACCGACCTCGCCACGGTCGAGCTCGATGCCACGCGTGCGCGTTCCGAGCTGGGTCTCGCCGAGCGGGACCTCGCCCGGGCCCAGGAGCTCTTCACCGCCCAGGCAATTCCCGAAAAGCAGCTGGACGCGGCCCGCGTCGCGAAAGACATGGCCGCCGCCAAGCTGGACGCGATGAACCACCACCGCGCGATCTTCAAGACTGCGCAGGCCGGCGCGAGCGGCGCGGGCGGCTCGGCGTTCGAGCTGCGCTCTCCGCTCGATGGCGTCGTCTCGTTCGCCGACGTGATGCCGGGCGCCGTGGTGCAGGCTGGCACCCGTTTGGTGGCAGTCGTCAACACCGAACGGCTCTGGCTGGAAGCCCACGTCTACGAAGCTGACGTCGGAAAAGTTCACGAAGCGATGGGCGCCACCTTCACCGTCACCGGGCTTGATCGCGAGTTCTCGATCGACGCGAGCAACGGCCGACGCATCGCCGTCGGAGCCGTCGTCGACCGCGCTACCCGCACCGTGCCGGTGCTCTTCGAGTTGGCAAACACCGACGGGGCGCTCAAGCCCGGAATGTTCGCGAAGGCGACGCTCTTCACGGGCCAGACCGTGCGCGCCGTCGCCGTTCTGGAATCGGCGGTTGTCGAGGAAGGCGGCAAACCGACTGTCTTCGTTCTCGAGGGGGGCGAATCATTTTTCAAGCGCGCGGTGAAGCTGGGCGTGCGTTCAGGCGGCTACGTGCAGGTGCTCGAGGGCTTGAAGGACGGCCAGCGCGTCGTCACGCGGGGCGCCTACGAGATCAAGCTCTCGGCGGCCAGTGGCGGCATCCCCGAACACGGACACCAGCATTGATGCAGCGGCTCATTCGATGGTCGATCGATCACCGCCTGCTGGTGGTCGCCGGCGCTCTGATGCTGCTGATTGCGGGCGTCGTCACCGCGCGGAAGATGCCCGTCGACGTGTTTCCAGACCTCACTGCGCCGACGGTGACGATCATCACCGAGGCCCACGGTCTGGCGCCCGAGGAAGTCGAGTCGCTGATCACCTTCCCGATCGAGACCGCCGTCAACGGCGCCACCGGCGTGCGGCGGGTGCGTTCGGCCTCGGGGGTGGGGATCTCGATCGTCTGGGTCGAGTTCGATTGGGGCACCGACATCTACGTCGCCCGGCAGATCGTGAACGAGAAGCTGCAGCTGGTCGCGGCCCAGCTTCCCAAAGACATTGCAGCGCCCGCGATGGCGCCGATCTCGTCGGTGATGGGCGAGATCCTGTTTCTCTCGATTGCCTACGAAGAGACCGCCGTTGCCACCGCTCCCCAGGCGCTGCTCGAACAGGAGCTCGAGGCGCGAAGCCAGGCCGACTGGGTGATTCGCAAGCGGCTCCTCTCGGTCGCCGGTGTGTCGCAGGTGATCCCGCTGGGCGGCGCGGTGAAGCAGTACCAGGTGCTCGCGCGTCCCGAATCTCTCGCCGCGTTCGACGTGTCGCTCGAGCAGGTCGCCGAGGCACTGAAGACGACCAACCAGAATTCCGCCGGCGGTTTCCTCGTCGAAGGCGGCCAGGAATCGTTGATCCGCGCCGTCGGCCGCGCCCAGAGCATCGAAGACCTCGAAGGCACGGTCATCACCACGCGCAACGGCCAGCCGATCACGGTTGGCCAGGTCGCCGAAGTGCGCGTCGGCGCGAAGCTGAAGCGGGGGGAAGGCAGCGCGAACGCGAAGAGCGCGGTGATCCTCGCCGTCCTCAAGCAGCCCG
>JAYUXE010000975.1:0-3386 GCA_043753165.1 Archangiaceae bacterium
GGTGGCGCAGGCCTTGGCTCGGTGATGGCGAGCAAGGCGGTCCAGGTCTCGCGGCCCAACAGCGAAGCGAAAGGCGAAAGCAACGGCGGCTCGGCGGTGGCCACCTTCTTCGCGCAGTTCGCGGTGCTCTTCGGCCTGGGCTTTCTGCTGATGATGTTCGTGCCCCAGCGCATGAAGGCCATCGAGGCCGAGATGCAACAGGCCCCCGGCAAGAACGGAGCAGCCGGCTTCCTTGCCCTGCTTTGCTCGCTGCCGCTGACGGTGTTTTTCTGCATCACCGTGATCGGGATTCCCGTCGTGCTCGCCTTCTGGATGATTGCCTTCGTGTGCGGCCTGATGGGGCTCGTCGCGGTCGCCAACATCCTCGGCAGCCGGGTCCCCGTGCCCCGCCTGCGCCGCACCCAGGCCATCGCTCTCGCGGTCGGCCTGCTCGGCATGCTGCTCGTCGCGCGCATCCCCGTGCTCGGCCCGCTGCTGATGGCGATTGGCGTCCTCATCTCGCTGGGCGCCATCATTCGCACCCGCATCGGCCAGCGCGGTCAGGGCATGCCCATCGAGACGGGCTTCATCGATTCCCAGCCGGCGTAAGCGGTTCAACCTGCTGGGAAGTTTGCATGTGTGGCGTGATGTCTCGCCTGTGGCGAAGCGCCTCGCCGCCCTTTGATGCGGGCCCCATTCCTCCGGGGAAACCGCCGTGGCATGTCACCTGCTAACCGACTGGCCCGGCGCGAGCCCTGTCCTGTCACCAGGAGACACTTTACATGCTTTCAGAACAGGCCGCTTTGGATGGCGAGCGGCGTCCGGCTCCGCTGATTGGGGCGGTGAAGGACGCAGGATTGCAGGACCAGACGTCGTTTCTCCTCGAAGCCAGCGCGATGCTCGCGTCGACGCTGGAGTACGAAGAGACGGTGTCGAAGGTGGCGCGGCTGGCCGTGCCGACCATCGCCGACTGGTGTGTCGTCGAGCTCGCCGGTTCGCAGGGCAACACCACGGCGGTCGAGATTGCCCACGTCGACCCGGCCCACAGAGAGCTGGCGATCGCCCTGCGTCAGACCTACCCCGTCGACCCGAAGGCGACCACGGGTGTGCCTCAGGTGCTGCGCACGGGCGCGGCCGAGCTCTACGAGACGCTGACGCCCGAGCTGATGGCGGCGGGCGCGCGTGAGCCCGAGCACCTGAAGATGATCAACGCGCTGGGCCCGAAGTCGATGATGATCGTCCCGATGGTCGCCCGCGGCCGCACGCTGGGGGCGATCACCTTCGTGATGAGCCAGTCGAACCGGCAATACGCGAAGAAGGATTTGGCGCTGGCCGAAGATCTCGCGCAGCGCATCGCCGTCGCCGTCGACAACGCCCGCCTGTTCCTCGAGGCCCGCGAGGCCGTGCGCACCCGCGATGATCTGCTTGGCATCGTCTCGCACGACCTGCGCAACCCGCTGGCCGTCGTCCGCATGCAGGTCGCCGAGGTGCTCGAGACGCTGCCCGAGGGCGACATTGGCGAGCGGCTGAAGAACGACCTGGGGGTCATCGACCGTTCGGCCGCCCGAATGGAACGGATGATTCACGACCTGCTCGACTTTGCCAGCATCGACGCCGGCAAGCTCTCGGTCGACCCCCGCCCGCACGGCGTGATGGAGCTCGTGCAGGAAGTCTCTGAGTCGCTGAAGCCGGTGATCGGCAAACGCACCGTGGTGCTGTCGATCGACGGCCTGCCTGAAGGCGTCAAGGTGAAGTGCGACCGCGGCCGCGTGCTGCAGGTGTTCGGCAATTTGCTGGGGAACGCGCTGAAGTTCACTCCGGCAGGCGGCACCATCACCATCGCGGCCCGGGTCGAAGACGCCGAGGTCGAGTTCTCGGTGCGCGACACCGGCTGCGGAATTCCAGCCAACGCGCTGCCCAACATCTTCGAGAAATACTGGCAGGAACATCACGAGCGCCGCACCGGCGTGGGCCTCGGTCTCTTCATCGCGCGCCGCCTGGTCGAGTCACACGGCGGCAGCATTCGGGTGGAAAGCAAGGTCGGCGAGCACAGCGGCACCACCTTCTTCTTCACCCTGCCCCTGGTGGGCGCGAAGCAGTCGCGGCGCATCTTGATTGTCGACGACGATGCGGCGCTGCGCCGTGAGCTCAGCGAAGTGCTGGCGTCCGAAGGCTACGCGGTCGTCACCGCGGCCGATGGCCGGCAGGCCTTGAACTACCTCGAGCACAACCCCGCCCCGTCGCTGGTGCTGCTCGACCTGATGATGCCGGTGATGGACGGTTGGGAATTGGCCGCGACCTTGAAATCCGACAGCGAGCTGTCGCGAATTCCGCTGGTCGTCATGTCGTGCCTCGAAAAATCTGAAGCGAACGCCTCGATGCTCGGTGCGTCGGGAGTGCTTCGCAAACCCCTGCGGCTCGAGAAGTTGATCGCGATCGCGGCGGCGCATACCCGGGAGAACAATGCAGAAAAGTAAGGTCGAGCCCCGCGGCAACGGTCACGCGAAGAAGAGCCCCGCCCCCCGGCGTCCCTCGGCGCCCGACGCCTATGCGTTGTTTCTCGAAGGCCGCCTCGAGCGGATCCTCGCGGGCCTCAAGGCCGCGGGCAACGGCGACTTCAGCGTGCGCCTGCCCAAAGAAGGCGGAGCCCTCTCGTCCGACGTGGCGGCCGCCTTCAACGCGGTCATCGAACGCACCGAAGACGTCACCGGCGAGTTCGTGCGGGTCAGCCAGTCGGTCGGCCGGGAAGGCAGCGTCGCCGAGCCTGCGTCGGCCGGCCGCACGCGTGGCGCCTGGGCCCAAAGCATCGAGTCATTCAACTCGATGATCGGCGAATACGCCGGCCGCACGCGTGAAGTCGCGCGCATCATCAACGCGGTCGCAGAAGGTGACCTGTCGATCAAGATGGAACTCGAGATCGAAGGCCACCCGCTGAAGGGCGATGCGTTGCGGGTCGCGATCGCGGTCAACCAGCTGGTCGACCGCCTGCGCGTCGTCTCTTCCGAAGTGACCCGCGTGTCGCGCGAAGTCGGTACGGAAGGAAAGCTGGGGGGCCAGGCCGACGTGAAGGGCCTCACCGGCACGTGGAAGGATCTCACCGACAACGTGAACCTTCTCGCCGGTAACTTGACCACGCAGGTTCGAAACATCGCGTTGGTCACCACGGCGGTGGCAAACGGCGACCTCTCGCAGAAGATCACCGTCGATGCGCGCGGCGAAATTCTCGCGCTCAAGAACACCGTCAACACGATGGTCGAGCAGCTGCGCGCGTTCGCCGCGGAAGTGACCCGCGTCGCGAAGGAAGTCGGTACCGAAGGGAAGCTGGGCGGTCAGGCCGAAGTGAAGGGCGTGTCAGGCACGTGGAAGGATCTCACCGACAACGTGAACTTCATGGCCTCGAACCTGAC
>JAYUXE010000976.1:0-3382 GCA_043753165.1 Archangiaceae bacterium
GTCGCTGCGGCCGAGTCCGTCGCGGGCCGCGCGATGCCCCGCTTTGCGTGGGCCTACCTTCACCTGCGTGCTACGAAGTCGGGCGCATGAAGCGCGCGCTGATCACCGGAATCACCGGGCAAGACGGCTCGTACCTCACCGAGCTGCTGATCAACAAAGGGTACGAAGTCTGGGGCGTCGTTCGCCGGTCTTCGAGCTTCAACACCGATCGCATCGACCACCTCTATAAAGATCCGCACGAGAAAGACGTGCGCCTGCGGCTCGTCTACGGCGACCTCACCGACGGCAGCTCTCTCGTCCAGGCGCTGCACACCTCGAAGCCCGACGAGGTCTACAACCTGGGCGCGCAGAGCCACGTGCGCACGAGCTTCGACATCCCCGAGTACACCGCCGACGTCACCGGCTTGGGGACGCTTCGACTGCTCGAGGCGATTCGCGAGTCGGGGCAGTCGCCACGCTACTACCAGGCGTCGAGCTCCGAGCTGTACGGAGGGGTCGGCCACGCGCCGCAGAACGAATCGACGCCCTTCTACCCGCGCAGCCCGTACGCCGCCGCGAAGGCGTACGCATTTCACACCACCGTCAACTACCGCGAGGCGTACGGCCTGCACGCGTCGAACGGCATTCTCTTCAACCACGAGTCCCCGCGCCGCGGTGAGACGTTCGTCAGCCGCAAGGTCACGCGGGCGGCTGCGCGCATCAAGCACGGCCTGCAAGACAAGCTGTACCTCGGCAACCTCGAGGCGCGCCGCGACTGGGGCTACGCGGGCGACTACGTCGAAGCGATGTGGCTGATGCTCCAGCAGGACAAGCCAGACGACTACGTCATTGCCACGGGTGAGACGTGGTCGGTGAAACAGCTGCTCGATGAAGCGTTCGGTTGTGTCGGCCTCGATTGGCAGAAGCACGTCGAGCTCGACAGCCGCTATCTGCGGCCCACCGAGGTCGACACGTTGATGGGCGACGCGAGCAAAGCGCGCCGGCAGATGGGCTGGGAGCCGAAGGTGAAGTTCAAGGCGCTGGTGAAGATGATGGTCGACAGCGATCTGCAGCTCGTGCAGCGCGAGCTCTTCGGCACCACGGGCAAGCCTGCTTGAGCTTCTGGCCCGGCAAGCGGGTGCTGGTGACGGGAGCATCGGGCTTCCTCGGCTCGCACGTGCTCGAAGGGCTGAAGCGGCGCGGGGTCGAGCCGTTCACGTTTCGCAGCCGCGACTACGACCTGGTCGACGGTGCCCAGGTTCGGAAGCTCTACGCCGACGCGAAGCCGGACGTCGTGATTCACCTCGCCGCGAAGGTCGGCGGCATCGGGGCGAACCAGCAGAACCCCGGCCTGTTCTTCTACGAGAACCTGATGATGGGCGTGCAGCTGCTCGAGGAAGGGCGGCGCGCGGGCGTGGAAAAGCTGGTCGCGATCGGCACTGTCTGCGCGTACCCGAAGCACACGCCGGTGCCGTTCAAAGAAGACGCGCTGTGGGACGGCTACCCCGAAGAGACGAACGCTGCGTACGGGCTCGCGAAGAAGATGCTGCTCGTCCAGTCGCAGGCGTATCGCGCGCAGTACGGTTTCGATTCCATCTACCTGCTGCCCGTCAACCTCTACGGGCCGCGCGACAACTTCGACCCTGCGGTGAGCCACGTCATCCCCGCGCTGCTGAAGAAGATGTTCGATGCGCGCGAGTCGGGCGAGGCCTTCGTCACCGTCTGGGGCGATGGCACGCCGACCCGCGAGTTCCTGTACGCGGCCGATGCGGCGGAAGGAATTCTGACCGCGGCCGAGCGCTACGACGGCGACCAGCCGGTGAACCTCGGCAGCGGTGAGGAGCTCAGCATTCGCGAGCTGGCCGAGCTGCTGGCAAAGGCGACGGGCTTCACGGGCGAGATTCGCTTCGACGCGACGAAGCCCAACGGCCAACCGCGGCGAAAGCTCGACGTCTCGCGCGCGAAGGCGCTGTTCGGCTTCACCGCGGCGACGACCTTCGCAGACGGAATTCGGCAGACGGTGGATTGGTACCGGCAGTCACGCGCAGAGGGAAAAGTTCCATGAGCCCATCGAAGCAGAAGCAGACGCGCCTCAAGGTCGTGCCGCCGATGACGCTAGAGCCGAAGGTCGCCGAATTCTTGAAGCAGGAAGACGATCGCCGGGCCGCGCGGGTGCGCATCTACGACGCGATCGCTTCGAGGCGCGGCGAATGGTTGGAAATGAACGCGTACTACGCGCGCGAGGTGAAGCGCGTGGTGGCAGGGCTCGTGGTCCCGGGGCATCGCGTGCTGCAGGTGGGCAGCGGGCTCGGCGATCTGCTCGCAGCGGTGAAGCCGTCCGAAGGCGTGGGCATCGACATCTCGCCGGCGATGGTCGCCGCAGCGCGGGCTCGTCACCCGGACCTCGAGTTCGTCTGCGCCGACATCGAGCGCGACCCCATCGACGCCGAGCCCTTCGACTACGCGATTCTGTCGGACGTGATCGGCAGCCTCGATGACGTGCAGGTGGCGTTGGAGCGCGTGCGGCCGATGCTCAAGCCGACCGGCAAGCTGATCATCACGTATTACAACTTCCTCTGGGAACCCGTGCTCGACGTGGCGACGCGGCTCGGCCGCCGCACGCCGTGGCCCGACCAGAACTGGCTCTCGCAGCGCGACATCTCGAACCTGATGCACCTGGCCGGGTTCGAGTTCGTGCGGCAGGGCACGGACGTGCTGGTGCCGTTCTCTGTGCCTGGCATCGGGGGCCTCATCAACCGGCTCGGCGGAAAAGTGCCGGGGCTGAAGCACGGCGCGTTGCTCATCTATGCGGTGGGTCGCCCGGCTCCGGCGGTGGAAGTTTCCCAGGACGCGTCGGTGTCGGTGGTGTGCCCGTGCCGGAATGAGAAGGGCAACATCGAGGCGGCGATTCAGCGCACGCCGAAGATGGGGAAGCTGACCGAGCTCATCTTCGTCGACGGCAACTCGACGGACGGCACGGTGGAAGAGATCGAACGGCTGATGCGTGAGTACCGCGGGCCGCTGTCGCTGAAGCTGATTCTGCAGGGCGACGGGAAGGGCAAGGGCGACGCGGTGCGGAAGGGGTTCGCGGAAGCCACGGGCGACGTGCTGATGATCCTCGACTCGGACCTCACGGTGCCGCCGGAGGATTTGCCGAAGTTCCACCGCGCGCTCGTCTCGGGGCGCGGCGACTTCATCAACGGCGTCCGGCTCGTGTACCCGATGGAAGGCGAGGCGATGCGGTTCTTGAATCTGCTCGGCAACAAGTTCTTCAGCAGCGCGCTGTCGTGGGTCCTCGAGCAGCCCATCAAAGACTCGCTGTGCGGCACCAAGGTGCTGTGGCGCCGCGACTACGAACGCATCGCGCACCACCGTGGGTTCTTCGGCGACTTCGACCCGTTCG
>JAYUXE010000977.1:0-3381 GCA_043753165.1 Archangiaceae bacterium
TTCCCCGAAGGCACGCGCCAGCCCGAAGGAGGCCCCTTCAAGTCCGGCCCGTTCCTCATCGCCGCTCGCGCCAAAGTTCCGATCATCCCCATCGCCGTCATCGGCGCCGCCGAGCTGCTGCCGAAGAACCTGCTCAAGTTCCGCCCCGGCACCATCCGCGTCATCGTCCTCGAGCCCATCGACACGACCGCGTGGACGGACGACGACTGCGAGACGAACACCGAAGCCGTGCGCGCCGCGATCACCGCTGCGCGAAAGACGGCCCTCGAATCCGCATCGCCGCCCACTGCTCGTTCAACGACGTCCGCTGCGCCACGAGCCCATCGAGCTCGAACGTCTTCATCAGGTGCCCGATGATTCCGCCGCCCACGCCGACGACGAACGCGACGCCCACCACCACGGCCAACGCGATTCCGACCGTGTTCAGCGTCGGCGTCAGCGACGTCATTCCCAGCGGCGTCGTCACTGCCACCACCGGGCTCTGCCCATTCACCACCGGAGCCCCCAGCAGAAACGCCGGCGCCGCCAACAGGTACGAGATGACCCGGAGACCCTTTGTCCACCCGGGGGCAGACGTGTCGAACGTGACGATTTCCAGGTTGAGCTCGTTCACCTTGCGGCTCAGATCCAGCTGCACGCGCAGCGACGCGGTGATGTGCCGAAGCTCAGTGAGCTCCTGGCCCTGCGCGCTCGCATCCTCGAGGTGAACGATCGGCGGCGGGGGGAAGTCCGGGTCCAGCTGCGCGACCGAGAGGGCGACGATCAAAGCGAGCATGCAGTCGACATGTGCAAAGCCGCGCCCACCCACCTTGCGGTAGACCCCCGCTGTGGCCCCTCTCATCGTCCTCGTCAGCGCCGCCATCGTCTTTCCGGTGCTGTTCTTCGTGCCGGCTCCGTACGGGCGGTACCTGCGCAAAGGCTTCGGGCCCACGATGCCGTCGCGCCTCGGGTGGTTCGCGATGGAGCTCGTCTCGCTCGTGCTCTTCGCCTGGGCCTTCTTCACGATGAGCCCGTTTCACCACCAGCCCGAGGCCATCTGGGTCGCGTCGCTGTGGCTGCTTCACTACACGCAGCGCGCGATCCTCTTTCCGCTGCTGATGAAGAACGAAGGGAAGCAGAAGCCAGTGCTGACCGTGCTGCTCGCGATCGCCTTCAACTCCCTCAACGCGATCAGCAACGGCGCTGCGATCGCCCCGAGAGCCCTCGACGTGAAGGTGGTGGTCGGCACCGCGCTCTTCTTCACCGGCTTTGCGATCAACCTCCACGCCGACGCGGTGCTGCGAAACCTTCGCAAGCCCGGCGACACCGGCTACTCGATTCCGCACGGTGGGCTCTACGAACGCATCAGCTGCCCAAACTACTTCGGCGAGATCCTCGAGTGGATTGGGTTCGCGATCGCCGCCTGGACACTGCCCGCGCTCGCGTTCGCCGTCTTCACCTTTGCGAACCTCTTCCCGCGCGCCGTCGCCCACCACCGCTGGTACGGCGAGAAGTTTCCCGACTACCCGAAAGACCGCACCGCGATCATCCCCTTCGTGGGGTGACTACTGCGCTTCGCGCACGCCAATCGCCAGCTGCGCGAGCCCCGCGGCCTTTGCCATCTCCATCACCTCGACGACCTTGCCGTGCGACACGCCCTGGTCGGCCTGCACGATGACGAGCGTCTCGGGGTTCTTCTCGCGCGCGAGATCCAGCGCCTTCTTCAGCTCATCCGTCGACACGACATCGCCGCTGAGCACGATGCGCCCATCTTCGAGAATCGCGACCGAGATGTCGGAAGCCTTCGCCTGCGCGTCGGCGGCGCCACCCTTGGGCAGGTTCACCTTCAGCCCCGCCTTCGCAGCGCCGCCGTTCGCGTTCACGATCACCGAGCTCGTCACCATGAAGATGACGAGCAGCACGAGAAAGATGTCCGTCAGCGGCGTGATGTTGATCTCGGCGAACACGCCGTCGCTGCCTTCCTCTTCACCGCCGGGAACCTTGCCAAGCGCCATGTCTTTCAGGCCCCCTGCACGATCGCACCGGCCACCGGCTGCGGCGGAGTCTCCCCACCGCTGCTCGCCGACGGCACCACGCCATTCACCGCACGCTCGCGCAAGAGCTCGACGAACTCTTCCGAGATCAGCTTCAGCTCGACCGACAGCTTCGACAGCCGCGACTGGAAGTAGTTGTAGAAGATGACCGCCTCGACCGCGACGATGATGCCCGCGGCCGTCGCGACCAGCGCTTCGCTGATGCCGCTCATCACCGCCGCCGAGCCACCGCTGCCGCCCGATTCCACGTCGAGCCCGAGGTCGCGAAACGACTTCATGATGCCCGCGACGGTGCCGAACAGACCGACGAAGGGAGTCACGGCTCCAATCGTGCCGAGCACCCACATCTTGCTCTTGAGCTTCAGCGCCGTTTCCTGCCGCACGCGATCGACCGCCGCATCCAGGCTCGGCCCCGTCGTCTTCGCCGCCCGCTGAAACCCGGCCCGGAAGATGTCGGCCACCAATGCCGTGCTGCGTTCAGCCGCTGACCTTGCCGCCGCCACATCGCCGCGCAGCAGGTGCCCCGCGATCGTCTGACCCAGCGCCTTCGCCTGCGAGCTCACGCCCCACAGCGCAATCAGCCGCTCGATCGCGACGAAAAGCGAAAGAATCGACGCGGCGATGATGCACGCCATCGTGATTCCGCCCAGCCGCACCATGTGAAGGAGTTCGTCGGAGGTCATGTGTGTTGCTGTTAATAGCGGGATTCAAGTGCTCTCTGCCAACCCATCGTTCGCCCTGCTTCTTCCGCTGGTTCTGCTGTTGGCCGGGTGTCCCCACCGCGTCGACTTCGGGCCGGCCGGGCTTCCGGTGTCGGCCGATGACCTGCTGAAGCGCATCGAGGTCGCCGAATCGCGCGTCATCGGGGTGAAGGGGGAAGCCCGGCTGAAGCTGAGCTCGCCGCAGACGAACGGCTCGGTCACGCTGTTCGCCGCAGTGTCCGAGCCCGCATTCATCCACCTCGAGCAGCTCGATTTCTTCGGCAAACCCCAGGGCATCCTCATCTCGGACGGCACCACCTTCGGCCTCTACGACGGCCAGGCCGGCAAGTACTTCCACGGCCCGGCCACCGCGCAGAACGTAGGGAGGATCGTGCCGATAGCGGTCGCTCCGGCGGAACTGGCGGCTCTGTTGCTGGGCCGCGCCCCCCGCATCCCCCACGCGTCGGCCGAGATGAGCGTGGAGGCCGACGTGCTGACCTTGACGCTGAAGAACGGCGGGGTGACCCAGACATTGACCATTGCCACCCCCAGCTACCGGGTCGCCAGGTCCACCGTCACCGGCATGAACGCCTACGACCTCGAGTTCGACGACATCGAAGACTCAGGCGCGCTGACCTACCCCCGCC
>JAYUXE010000978.1:0-3377 GCA_043753165.1 Archangiaceae bacterium
TGCGCCGCGTCCCACAGCGGGTCGCCCGTCTGTGCGCGCGACATCGTCTCGTACGACGGCAGCTGCCGTGCATCGCCTTCGTGTTGCTGCAGCGTCGCGCGCGCCCAGGCCGGAAGTGACGCGGGCGTGGCGTGCTTCGGCTCGAGCGCACAGAAGGACCACGCGAGCTCGCGCCAGACGAGGAGCTCGTCGAGAAACTTGGCCGAGCCTTCAGTGCGATGGGCGTGGGCTTCGCGCGCGACCTTGAATGGCGAGACCATGCCGTAGTGCAGGTAGGGCGAGAGCCGGCTGTTGGCGGCGCGGTTCGGATCATCGCGGTGCTCGGCGTAGGCGCCGAGGCGCTTCTCACGGAAGCGGGCCCAGCGCGCCTCGCCCGCGACGGTGCCGCCGGGAAGCTGGTGCGCGGGCGAGACGGCGTGGTCGATTTCGCAAGCCTGAATCAGCGCGTCGACCGACAGGCTCGAGAAGTCGAGTGGCTCGAAGGGCAAGTCGGGAAGGAACCTCGGCCCCGGCGAATCGAAGTCGGCGTACTTCGCCGTCAGCGCCTCTTCCCACCGGTCTTTGCGTTCGGCGCGGTAGACGAACGCGCGCTCGGGCTTGCCGCGCACAGCACGAAACGGAACCACGCACGCGCAGTCGACCCGCCACAACGGAGCGACCTTCGCCACCTCTGCGTCCCACCCGCCAAACCCGTCGACCGCGGCGAACGGAGCGACCGGAAAATCTTCCGTCACCACCAGCGCCGCGTCCTTCGCGAGCTTGCGCAAGTGACCGCCGCGGTGCCCCGGGCGCTGAAGGTGAAACGCGTAGCCGATGTTGCGGTCTTTCAAGCCGGCAGCGACGTCGATTGCGCCTTGAAGAATGAACGCGTGGTGGCGATCGGACGCGTAGGTGTAGCGCTCGGAAAGTGCCTGGTAGACGAAGACGGGCTTGTTGAGACGGCGGCCGGCCTGCAGCGCCACGTCGAGCGCGGGGTTCTCGGTGGCGCGCATCGCGGTGCGCATCCAGTACAGAATGTAGCTGCCGCCGCGCGGCTCTCCGGTTCCCAGGGGGCTGACACGTTCGGCGAGCTCCATGGCGGGTACCTTGTCAGAGCCGGCGTCGGCTGTCCGTCCGAGCGCGCACCATGTTTGCCGACGCCCTCATTTCGCAGTTCCGCCGCGCCCGCCTCGACCTCAAGGTCACGCCTGCGCCGCTGATCAATGCGGGCAACGCGGCGATTGTTCAGCTCGACATCGCGCGCCAACCGCAGCAGTTCCTGCTGTGGCAGGGCGACAAGCACAACCAGCTGATCGTTCAGAACGCCGACCGCAAGCACCAGCAACTGGTGCTCTTCGTGAAGGAACCGCGCCGTGCGTTCGAAGTGCGGGTTCGAAAGGAACAGGTCGACGGCCGCCGGGTGGTTCGCCGCGAACGGAAGTTCGTCTGGGTCGAGCAGTTCACCGATGCAGCGCAGCGGCACCTGCTGTGCGGCATGGACGAGCAGCACTACTTCATCGCGCAGCTTCCGTACGGCGTGTCGACGGTGCAGGAAGCACATCAGGCGCTCTACAACCCGGCCGCGGGGCAGGCCGCGCGCAAAGCGGGCGCGAAGGTGATTCGTCAGGGCGAATGGTTCTTCGTCAAGGCGTCGACGGATGAGCTGAAGGCGCTGCTGCCGCTGATTGGCAAGCAGCTCTTCATTCAGGGCAAGGCGACGACGACGGATGGCGATGGCCGTTTCCGCCGGGGCCGCCCGCACGTGGTGGAACAGCTGGTGAAGCTGCGCGAAGTCACGGCGCCGCTGGTCTCGGGCTCCGTCTTCGTTCGGGGCCACGTGCGCCACCCCGACCACCAGACGATCGAGCTGTACGAGTGGCACCGCGTGTTCGGCAACGGCGAAGCGTCGCAGCCCGTCGGTGTGCAGTGGGCGGACTGAGGACGCGTCACCCGTAGTACAAGCGCGGCCATGTTGCCCCTGCTCACCGTCGTCACCCTTCTCGTCACTGGCCGCCTCGATTCGCCTTCGACGGATCGCGCGGAAAGGCTCGCGAAGACCGCGCTCATTCAGCACAGCAGCCCGCGGGGCGCCGCGCCGCTGATTCGCCTTCATTCGATGCTCGACGAGGTCGACGACCTCAACCTGCTCGCGCAGCCGTACTCGATTCTGCTGAGCCGCCGCAGCACCGACCCGCACGTCCGCACCCTCGCCCGCCTCTTCTACGCCGACGTCGAACGCGCGCGCGGCCGCACCACCAAGGCCAACGACATGCTCGAGCCGCTGGGCTTCGTGCAGGACTTCTGGGTCATCGGCGGCTTCGACAACGAAGGCAAAGCCGGCTGCGACGTCGACTACGGCCCCGAGTCGGCGATGGACTTGTCGGCTGCGTACCCGGCGAAGGGCCGCGAAATCGGCTGGCGAAAGTTGCCCGCGCGCACGAACGACGGCTTCGTCGATTTGTCGCTGGCGATTCGCCCCACCAGTGAAGTCGTCGCCTACGCCGCGACGTTTTTGCAGACCGACAGAGAAACTTCAGTCGAGCTCTCGCTGGGCACGTCGGGCGCGTTCCGCCTCTTCGTCAACGGCACGAAGGTGCTCAGCGAGAATCGGTACAACCAGCCGCGCGTCGACCAGTCGCGCGTCGTGGTGCGCCTGCGAAAAGGCAACAACCGCATCTTGCTGAAGCTCTGCCAGGACACGGGGCAGCTGGGCTTCTACCTGCGGCAGGAACGCGCGCCAGGCGGGGGTGGGCTCGGCAAGGTCGTGCTGCCGGACGTCGCGCCGCCTCTCGAGAAGGGCGCAGCCCCCTCGCCCGCCGTGCAGACCTCGCTGACCGAGGCGATCGCGAAGCTCGTGAAGTCCGCGCCCGACGATGCGCAGCTGCGCGCCGACTACGCGACGGTGCTGGCGTGGACGCGCGCGTACGAAGAGCGTGAGCATCTGCCGGCGAACGAAGCCGACACGGCGGCGGCGACGGCGGACAAGCAGCTGGCGGCCCCCAACCCGAAGATGAAGGCGGTCGACGCCGCCGAACTGCACAGCATCGCAGCGGCGTTGCAGAACGACGACAGCAACCTGCGGCGCAATCACATCGAGCGCGCGCTGAAGCTCGACCCGGGGTCCCCGTGGGCGCGAATGCAGCTGGCGCAACACGAGCTCTCGCACGAGCACCCAGACCGCGCGCTGCCGATTCTCGACGCGCTGATTAAGGAGTTCCCGATGTTCGCGCCTGCGCACGTTCAGCGCATCCGCGCGCTCGATGACCTGCACGACAAAGCGCAGGCGCACCTGGCTGCCGAAGCGGCGTTCGCGAAGCTTCCTCTTCTTCCGCCCGTTGCGCGGGAAGCGGTGGCGACCTCGCGGCGGCTCGACCGGTATGACGAAGCGCAGGCACGCG
>JAYUXE010000979.1:0-3374 GCA_043753165.1 Archangiaceae bacterium
AGGCGCGGGTCGGTGAGCGCGCGCTTGAGGGTGTGGTTTTCGCTGCGAAGGCGTTCGGCAAACTGGTCGAGGTGAATCGAGAAGATCTCGAGGCCGCCGCGATCGAAGGCCTTGAGCGCGTGCTCGCCTTGCACGACGTGCAGCGAGGCGCGTTTCTGGGTGCTGACCTCGGTGAGGATCAGCGTGCCGGTGTCGAAGTCGAACGCGGCGAGGCCCATGCGCCCGGGAAGCTTTGCGCCCGCTTCTTTCCATTGCAGGCGGCCCGCGATCATCAGGTGGATGACGATGAAGAGCTCGCCTTCGAGCGCGAAGACGAGGCGTTTGCCGATGCGCGAGAGGCCGGTGATCTTCTTTCCGTTCACGGACGAAAGTGGCGGCTCGACCGAGCGCAAGATGAACGGGCTGCCGAGTCGCACGCGCTGCAGCGCCTGGCCGAGAATCCGCGGCTCCAGCGAATTCAGGTAGAGCGTGAGGTCGGGGTACTCGGGCACGAGACGAAGCTTAACGCTGCCAGGTCAACGCGCGATCCAGCCGTTCGGCCCAGGCGGCGTGGGCGGCGGCCGACGGGTGAAGGCCATCGGGGGCGACGGGCTTCTGAACTGCCTGCTGTTCCATCAACGGGAAGAGGTCGACGTACTGGCCGCCGAACGCTTTGACCTCTTCGGCGAGGATCCGGTTGTAGAGGACAATCTGCGCGTGAAGGACGTCGGCGTCACCGCGGGGCTCGAGCCGGTGCCGATGGTGAAAGAGTCGCCGAGGGCGAGGTAGCGGGCGTCGGCAGCGCGGGCGACGTGGCAAAAAGCAACATCGAAATGAATGCAGTGAAGGCGCGCATGTCGAACGACCCTGGGGGTGAATAAACGGCCCGCGGGTCCGTGTTGTGTACGTGGGCCGCCGGAGAACGTTTTCATGATCAGACAACTCTCAGTGATGTTGGCCGGTTTGGTGGCGCTCAGCGCGCTGCCGGCCGAGGCGCGGTTCGGGAAGAAGTCGTCGTCGTCCACGCCTGAGAGCAAGTCGCACGAGGCGGAAGCGGTGAACGGCCCGTCTGAAGGCTCAGGGGGCTCGTACTCGGGTCGAGGCGACGGAGGCGGGCGCTACCGGGGCGGCCGGTACGGCTACGGACATGGGTACTACTCGGGCGCCTTCGTGCCCTGGTACGGGTTTGGTTACGCGGCGCCGGTGGTGGTGGTCGATGCGGGCCCCCGGCTTTTGCCTCCCGAGCCGGAAGAAGAGCCGTCGGGCATCCGGTTGTCGGTGGGCGTGGAAGGCCAGGGGTACCGCGGCGGCGTGACTCTTGGAGCGGCGATTGCCATCGAAGGCGATCGTTGGGGCTTCACCGCGACGGGGCAGAACATCGCGGTCGAGAGGGACGACGGCACGAAGGGCTACGACCACCTGCAGGTCGCCACCGCGCACGGGACGTTTGCGTTTCTCACCGGGCGTCAGGGGCGGATGCGGTTCGAGCTGGGCGCGGACGCGGTGTTCGCTCCGAACTTGATCGTGGTGGGGCCGACGGGCGGGCTGTCGGGCACGCTGTGGTTGTTCGGCCCTCTGGCGTTGGAAGGTTCGGCGATGGTGACGCCGTGGCCGTACCTGCAGGCCGACGGAAAAATCGGGCTCGCGTTGGGGCTCGGGCCGCTGGGAATTCGAGCGGGCTTCCGGGTTCAGATGCTCGATGATCGCGGGCTCGTCGACGGCGTGGTTCACAGCGACACGTTTCTCGGGCCGTACCTCGGCGTGGCGATGGTGTTCTAGAAAGGGCCCATGGGCCTCGTCGATCGCGACTTCTTGATGCGGCTGGTGAAACAGCTGGCCGAGGTGATCGCACGCGCGATGAAGCTGAAGCTCGCGAAAAAGAATGAAGAGGCTGCCGAGGTCATCGAAGCGGGCTGCCTTACGCTGCTCGGCATCGACTGGCAGACGCTCGCGTGGGTCGACTCGAAGTCAGCGGCCCAGCTGCTCAAAGAGCCGGCACGGATTCACGCGTTCGCGACGCTGCTCGAGCACCACGGGCTCGTCAGCGAAGATCCATCGAAGTTCCGGCACGCGCTCGAGATGTACCGGGAAGCGGGAAATGATTCCGGGGCGGTCGCGAGGCTCGAAGCGCTGCTGAACGCGTAGCGCTGCTAAGCGGTGATGCCGACGCGCTGCGCGAGCTCAGGCTTTCGGAGCTTCCAGATGACGCCGTCGAGCCAGTAGTGCGAGAGGGTCAGGCTGACCCAGACGACGCCGCCCCAGGTGTACGCGTCCCAGCCCTTGCCCTTGGTGACGAAGGCGCCGGCGTAGATGACGCCGTAGACGCAACCTGCGAGCGCGAGCAGGAACGCGAAGTACATCGCGCCGCGCAGGTAGCCGGGCTGCCCGAGCCAGCTCACGAGCTTCGCGTTCGGGTCGACGCCGTCGCGCCACTTCATGCGGTGGTAGTGGCGGACGATGCCGAGGTACTGAAAGCCGTGCCAGCAGGCGGCGGCGGCGAACGCCGAGGTGTCGTCGGTGGTGATGAAATGAAACGGCACGAAGAAGCCGATTGCGGCGCAGCCCAGAAACGCGGCACGGATCCACGCGGCCTTCGCCCACGGCTGGTTCCGATCGCGAATGCGCAGGAACATGAAGACCGCGAACATGAAGCCGATGGGCCCGAGCAGACCGTTCACGACGGCGCCGGGCACGGGGTACCAGAAGATCTCGTAGCCGAAGAGCATGCGCGGCCCGATGTAGATGCGGTGCAGCAGGCAGAAGAGGACGAAGAGCATCAACATCGGCTTCTCGATGCGCATCGCCAGCGAGGTCTCGGGCTCACCCGACTTGCGCTGGTAGATGCGAAGGATTCCCCAGTTCTGCGCAACGAAGTGCCAGGTGGCCCAGTACAGAATCGCCGAGTTCAGGATGCGGGTGCCGGTGATGCCGAGCTGCAGGTTCGCGTAGACGACGAAGGCCGCAATCATCAAGGGCACGCCAATGAGCAGCAGCTTCTGGCTCTTCCACTCGCGCGAGTCGAAGTACACGCGGGTCCACGTCGAGATGAGATGCGGGCCGTTCGAGACGACGGCGACGGTGGCCAGAATGTAGAAGCCGTCGACCTTGAACACCGTTGCCGCGAGCCACGCGAACAAGACGACGGTGACGCTGAGAAAGAAGAACAGGAAGTCCTTGCTCGGCGAGACGATGAACAGAGACCTGGGGGCAGGGGCGGCGATGTCAGCGGTACGCATGTGATGGCACGCGTCCTATACCAAGGGTCCGATGATTCCTATCCGGCTGGTCCTGCTGCGGCCGCGCAATGCCGACAACCTGGGCGCAATCGCGCGGGCGATGAAGAACTTCGGGCTCACCGACTGGGTGGTGGTCGCACCGAACCCCGAGCTGCTCGA
>JAYUXE010000980.1:0-3367 GCA_043753165.1 Archangiaceae bacterium
AGCACCGCGGCGCGCCCGACCCCGAACTTGTCGACGATGGCTTCCATCTCGAGCTCGTCGGTGATGACGAGGCCGTTGAACGAGAGCCGCTGCCGCAGCAGGTCGGTGAGAATCGACTTCGACAGCGTCGCCGGCAGCTGGTCGCCCGTGAAGTTCGGCACTGCGATGTGCGCCGTCATCACGCCGTCGAGCCCGACCTTCATCGCTTCCTGAAAGGGCACGAGGCCGGTCAACACCTCTTCTTCACTTTCCTGCGTGACGGGCAGGCCCTTGTGCGAGTCGGCGTCGACCGAGCCGTGCCCCGGGAAGTGCTTGGCGATGGTGACGATGTTCGCTTCGACCTGGCCCCGCACGAAGTCGGCCCCCAGCTGCGACACCAGCGGCACCTGGTCCGAGAAGCTGCGGCTGCCGATGACGGGGTTCTGCGGGTTCAGGTTCACATCGAGCACCGGGGCCAGGTTCATGTTGAACCCCAGCCGCCGCAGGTCATCGCCCTGCGCTTTGCCGGCTTCGTGGGCGAGGCGGGAACTGCGGGTCGCTCCGAGGGCCATGTTGCCGGGCAGCACCGTGACGCCGTCGCTGATGCGCACCACGTTGCCGCCTTCCTGGTCGACCGCGATGAAAGGCGGCACGGTGACGAGCAGCGCACGAAGGCTGTCGTTGAAGCGGGCCAGCTGCGCGGGGTCGGCGATGTTCCGCTTGAAGATGCAGATGCCGCCCACCTGGAAGCCCTTCACCAGCTCTTCAATCTTCAGGTCCATCACCTGCCCGCCGAACCCAACCATCATCAGCTGGCCCACCTTCTGCTCGAGCGTCATCGCCTTCAGCAGGTCGGCGGCGGTGCGCTTCGGCGGCGGCGCGACGACTTCGGGAGCCAGCTCGGCTGGTTTCACCGCCACCGGAATTGCCGCCAGCGCAGGCGCGTGCACCGCCTCGGGCTCGACCGTAGGCGCGTGGGCACACCCAGCGATGAGCAGCCACACCAGTGCAGTCTTCGAGAGGCGGGCTGACATTCGACGGCCCGGGCTCATACTCTACTTATGGGCCGTCGGCTCACCTGACACGAGCGATGGCCTTGAACCGCTCGTGGCTTAGCGGTAAGTGCGCCCCGTGAAAATTGCGGAGTTTCTCAAATCCGAGTCGGTGATCGCCGACCTTACCGCAACCAACAAGGGCGACGTTCTGAAGGAACTGTCGCTTTCGCTCGCCAAGAGCAACCCCACGGTTCCCGCCTCCCGCCTCGCCGCCGTCCTCGAAGAACGCGAGAAGCTCGGCAGCACCGGCATCGGGGAAGGCGTCGCGATTCCGCACGGCAAGCTGGCAGGCCTGCCCTCGCTGTCGGCGAGCTTCGGCCTCAGCAAGGCGGGCGTCGACTTCGAAGCCATCGACGGCAAGCGCACGCACCTGTTCTTCGCGCTGGTCGCTCCTGAGAATTCGGCCGGCCTGCACTTGAAGGCGCTGGCCCGAATCAGCCGGCTCTTCAAGAGCAGCACCTTTCGGGCAGCCATCCTCTCGGCGAACACCAGCGCGGACATCTACGCGTTGATCGCCCAGGAAGATCAGAAGGCCTGAAGGGTGGAAGTCGTCCTTCGCCCGGTGAACGATCACTTCCTCAAGGAAGTGGTGTTCCCTGCGTTCAAGCTCGGCGTCATCGACGCGGCGCCGGCGATCGAGCACCTGCTTCGCCACCTCAACGACGAGCAGACCCGCATCGGCCTCGACCTGCTGATCGAGCGCGGCGTCGAAGGCAGCTTCTTCGGCCTCACCGACGAGAAGTGGACGGAAGCGTGCTACCGGCTGCTGTTCGTCGAATGGCTGCGCGACACCGACGGCTGGTCGATTGTCAGCGAGTACCACGCGTTCGCCGGCGACTGGGAAACCACGCTGCACCTGGCGTTGATGCTCGAAGACGCGAACTACCCGTACTTCGAGCCCGAGAAGGCCCGCGCGTACCGGGAAGCGTTCTTCGAAGCCCCCCGGCACCAGTACGGCCTCGCGACGATGATCTGCGGCGCGTGGGACCCGGTGCCCGACTTTCCGCCCGATCAGATTCTGACCTCGAACGGCCACGGCGAGTACCAACCCAGCGCCGGCGTCGCCCGCGCCGACTGGAGCTGGCGCCCCGTTCACACCCTGAATCAATGGGCCGCCCAGCTGCCGAACGCCCTGTCGCGCCTGCTTCAACGCGAAGCCAAGCGCTTGAAGCCGGTGGTGGCCCCTGAAAAACACGAAGTGCTCGAGTACTGGCTCGGCCGCATCCCCGACCCACCCGTGCTCGCAGTGAACTTCTCGGGCCTCGGCCCCACCGCACACGAGTGGATCAAAGAGATCGGCACCCTCGCCCACCTCATCCGCTCAGTCGCCGCCCACGAACAGGGCCTCACCGCGGTGATCAGCTTCCGCAGCACCGAAGACAATCCCTTCGGGCACAGCGGCTAGACGCCTTCGAGAGCGGCGAGCAACCACTGCCCTGCCGGCCCCGCCGGAGACCCGATTCGCTGAATCCCTGAAAGCACGGCCGGGCGGACGTTCTCACCTCCGACTCGAAGCAACTTCAAACGCGAACGCGCAAGGTCCTGGGCCACCCATTCGCGCGGCATGACGCCCCAGCCGAGGCCGGCGAGCAGGGCACGGTGTTTGAGCGCGTAGTCCGCAAAGCGCCACACGAGCCCGTCTTCCACACGTTCCTCGCTTCGGTATCGCGCATCGCGTTCGGTCAACACGAGGCGGGGGTGCCGCCGCAACGCGGCGACCGGCACCCGGTCGCGGTACGAAGCCAGCGCATGCCTGGCCGCCACGACCGGTATGAATTCGGTTCGTCGCAGCGGCGTGAGCTCGAGCCCAGCAGGCAATCGTCCCAGCGGGCCGCACACGCCAAAGTCGCATTCACCCTCTTGGACCAGTTGGGCGATGGACCACTTCGATTCAAACCGAAGAGAAACCCGCACCGTCGGGAAGACGGATCGGAAGTCCAGCAGCGCCCGGGTCAGCACCTGAGGAGGAAACACCGCGTCAACGGCGATCGACAGCTCGGCCTCGACCGACGCTTGAATCAGCTTCGCCGCTGCTTCCAGCCGCCTGGCTTCGGAAAGCACCGCCCGCGCGTGCGAGAGCACGGTCATGCCTTCCCTCGTCACCGACGGTCGATACCCCGAACGGTCGAGGACCCGAACTTCGAGCAGCCGTTCGAGGTTGTCGACGGCGTAGCTCACCGCCGATTGCGTGCGTCCCAGTCGACGGGCGGCCGCAGAAAAGCTGCCCTCTTCGGAGACTGCGAGCAGGACGCTCAACTGGTCCAACGTGATGGCGAGCATCAAGAAACTCTCTCAATTCTCTCGATAGAGACGAACATCTTTATCACCGTTTT
>JAYUXE010000981.1:0-7840 GCA_043753165.1 Archangiaceae bacterium
CAGTCCTGGGGAAACACGTACTGGGGCGGCGCGCGGTTCTGGCTGCTCGCCGACCTCGAGATTCGCGCGCAGACCAGCGGGAAGAAGACCCTGCAGGACGCGCTGCGCGGAATCCTTGAGAAAGGCGGCGACGGCAAAGTGCACCTCGCGCTCGAAGAGATGCTCGCGTTGGGCGACGCCGCGACCGGGACCAGGGTGCTTCAGAAGCTCCACGCGCGGCTCGGCGAGAAGGGCGAGGCAGCGAACCTCGACGCGCTGTGGAAGCAGCTGGGCGTCTCGAAGCAGAACGGCAAGGTGGTGTTCGACGACACGGCGCCGCTGGCCGCCACGCGCGCCGCGCTCACCTCAACGGCGGCGGCGGCGAAGCAGGCCGATTAGCGCGACCAGCCCGAAGAGCCCCGGCACCGACGAACAGCCCGTCACCGCCACCGGGCCTTCCAGCGAAGCGCGCGGCAACGTCACCGGTAGCTTGCAGAACTTGTCGATGCAGCGGCCGTCATCGCCGCAGTCGGAATCCACCAGGCACATCGGCGTGCACGTGCCCTGGGGCCGGTTGAGGTGGGCGACGCACATCGAGCCTTCTTCGCACAGCGACTTGCCCGGGGTGCACGGGCCGCCCGTCGTCACCATCGGCAGCTGCTTGTAGCGGCAGGTGCCCGTGCCATCGCATTCCATCGCGGGGTCGCACTGCGCCGCTTTCGAACAGCCCGCGCTGCAATACGGCTGCGGGTGCTGGGGATCCGTCACGCAGCGATTCGCCAGACAGTCTTTCGGCTTCGCGCACGCGCCCGTGAAGTTGCCGCAGTCGACGTCGGGCCTCGGGCACGCGGCCGCCGCGCAGATGCCGTTGTCGATGCAGTCGGCCGGGCAATCGGGATCCATCGCGAGGTTCGGGCACTTGTCCGTGCACAGGCCGTCGGCGCCGCAGACGCAGTCGAGGTCGACCGTCGCGCACCCCGTCGCCACGCACCGCCCGTCTTCCCAACAGCCCGCCGCTTCCTTTTCCATCAAGAACGCGCGGATGAACGCCGCGTGAAAGTCGACGCGCTGGTCGACGCCGTCGAAGCACCGGGCGGCCAGTGAAGACGTCGAGTGCACGCCCACCACGCGTTCGACCCCGTCGCTGAACGTATGAAACGAAGGCCCGCCCGAATCGCCGGTGCAGATGCCTTTGCTCTCTTGATCCCCAATCCAGATTTCGTCGTTCGTCAGCTGCCGGAAGGTGAGGCCGACGTCGCGCTTCACGTTCATGCCGCCGCCATCGGGCGAGGTGCTGCCATAGCCGGCCGCGCGAATCGGTTTCCCGCCGTAGGTCGCGACCGACAGCGGGTTCCAGCCTTTGGGCGTGAGGCCCGGCGCGGTTTCGAGCAGCAGCAGGCCGACGTCGTTCACCTGCGTCGACGAGTTGTAGGCGGGGTGAATGCGCGACTCGGCGACCGGCCGCCAATCGGTCGCGGTCGCGGTGTCGGGCGCGTTGGTCGCGGTGAAGGTCAGCGTCGCCGCGTTGAAGCGCTTCGGGTCGAGGCAGTGCGCGGCGGTGAGCAGCGTGCGGGCACCAATCAACGTCGCGCTGCAGGTGCCCGAGCCGCTGGGCGCGCCCGTGATTCGCACCTGGAACACCTGCGGGTCGCCCAGGTCGATGGCGCCACCGACGATGGCTTGCGAAATCGAACCGGCGTCCGTCGACGGAGCGCAGGCCACCAGCAACGCGCAGGCGGCCAACACGACCCGTCTTCCCATGGTGGCCTCCCTTTTTTTCGAACCGGCCCGCCGATTCAAGACCGGCGTCGGCGAATTAGCGAGAGCCCCCCGAGCATCGCGGTGAGGATCGACAGGTCGCCGAAGCCGGCCGAGGCGCAGCCCGGCGCCGCCACCTTGCCTTCGACCGTTGCCCGTTCGAGCACGATGTCCCGGAAGCGCATCACCGACTCGGGCGCGCGGCAGAAGCGCTGGCCGCCGGCGCCGCCTTCGCAGGTCGTGCCCGCCGCACAGTCGCCCTGCACGGTGCACGCGTTGACGCAGCGCTGGGTGTTGGCGCCGACGGGGCCCGCACAGACGCCGCCGTGCGTGCAGAAGTCGTCTGCGGTGCAGATGTCGCCCGGCTCTTTCGTCGGCTTCTGTTTCAGCAGGCAGACCAGCTGCGGCGCGCATTCCATGCCGGTGATGCAGGGGTTGTTCGCCGGCGTGCAGGCGCTGGAGCAGTACTTCACATTCGGGTGCTGATCGTCGCCGACGCACACGCGGCCTTTGCACTGCGTCGTGTTCACGCACGCCCCCCCTTCGGCCACGCAGTCGGGGTCGGGGCGCGGGCACGCTTCCGTCGCGCACGTGTTGCCGCCGACGCACGCCACGGGACAATCGGGGTCTGCCTTCAGGTCGAGGCAGTCGGCCGAGCACACGCCGTCGGCGAAGCACGCGCAGTCCTGGTCGATGGGCGTGCAGCCCGCCTTGCACTTGTTGTCGGCGCCGCACGACGCCGCTTCCCACGCCGCCATCGTCGATTTGAGCCACGGCAGCACCACGTCGACGCGGCCATCGGCGCCGAACTGCGTGCACGCCTCGTCGCCGAAGCTCACCACGCCGACCAGCGTCTCGACCGTGTTGCCCGGCATCACCATGAACGCCGGCCCGCCCGAATCGCCGCTGCACGTCTGCTTCCCGTTGGCGCCCGATTCGATCAACGCATCCGAAATCGAACGCACCGTGTAGCTGACCTGGCGTTTCGTGCCGCCCCCGCTGCCATTGCCGCTGGTGATGCCGAAGCCCGCGTGGCGAATCGGCAGGCCGACGTGCGTGGTGTTCATCGGAATCGCGTTCAGCTCGATCGGCGTCACGTTGGTCACTGCGGTCTGAAGCTGCAGCACGCCGAAGTCGTGCGAGTCGCCCGACTGCTTGTTGTATTGCGGGTCGGCGGTCTGGCTGATGATCTTCACGCGCGCCGTCGGCTGTGACGCGTACGTGCCGAACACCACGTAGTAGCTCACCTGCGCAGATGTGCCGTAGACGTTGATGCAGTGCGCCGCGGTGAGCACCGTCTTCGGGCCGATGAGCGTGCCGGTGCAGTACTCCTGGCCCTGCACCGTCAGCGCAACCACCGCCGGGTCTCCCGTGTCCGTCGCGCCTCCGACGATTTCCTGCTGCGCTTCGCCCAGGTCTTTCGGGTCTTCAGAGGGCGGCAGGCCGCAGCCAAGCAAGCAGGAACAGGTGACGAGAAGGGCGGTGCGCATGGTGCTCCCTGAGGTGGCTTCGATGCCGCCCTAGGCAAGGTGTATGCCACTGTGGCCTCCGCTGGGACGGTGTAATGCCACCTTCCCCTCGGCAGAACGCCTTCACGACACCGAACGTGCCCGAAAACGCAGATCTGCCCGGAAGTCGGACACCGGGCAGGGCAGCCGCGCTGCTATTTTCCGTGCCCGTTTGGCCACCGTGCTCAAAGCCGGAACGCTGGTCGAGCTCGAGCCCGCATCGGTCGAGGTTGGCTCGCTCCGAATCGAACAAGGGCACATCGTCCAGCGCGGACCAGTGGTCGACGAGCTGCCGACCGACGAGGTCCTCTACCTCGACGGCAAGCTGGTGATGCCGGGCCTCGTCAGCGCGCACCACTACCTGCACGGCTCGCTGATGCGCGGAAGCGGCATCGAGACGCTGCAGGCCCTGGAAGGCGCGCTCGAGCCCGACGACGTCGAAGCCGCCGCGTCCCTCGGAGCGGTCGAAGGCCTTCTTTCCGGCGTCACCACCGTCTTCGATTTGCATTCTTCGCCGCGCGCAATCTCGGGCTCGCTGTCGCGCGTCGCGCACGGGCTCGGCCGCGTCGGGCTCCGCGCAGTGCTCGGCTACCAGGTGTCCGATCGCTTCGGAGCGATCGGCCGCGAAGAAGGCCTCGACGAATGCCTCGACTACGCAAAGCGCGCGCGGGGCCGGTTCCGCGGGGCGGTGGGAATCGCCGACCTCGAGGCGCTCTCTTCCGATGCGCTCGACGGCGTCAAAGGCGTGCTCGACGCCGCGAAGGGTTTTCTGCACCTCGCGCTCGCCGAAGACGCCGCCGAAGAACGCAGCTCGCACGAGAAGTTCGAGAAGTCGCCGTTGGCGCGGTTGCTCGAGCACGGCCTCGTCAGCGAGCGCACGATTCTCGCGCAAGGCGTGCACCTGTCGTGGGACGACTTGAATGCGTTGCTCAGTACGGGCGCGTGGCTGGTGCACGCGGCGCGCAGCAACATGTTCTCGCAGACGGGCACCGCGGCGGCCGGGAAGTTCGGCGTGCGTGGGTGTCTCGGCACCGATGCGATGTCGCTCGACGTGTTCGCCGAAGCGCAGGCGGCGTGGCTCAAGTCGCGCGACGCCGGGCAGCCAATCGACATCCTTCGTTTCCTCGCCAACGGCCACCGGCTCGCGAGCGCCGCGTTCGACGCGCCCATCGGCTCGCTGCAACCCGGGGCCATCGCCGACTTGATGATTCTCGACTACCGCCCGCCCACGCCGCTGGACGCGACGACCCTGGCCGCCCACTTGATTCACGGCCTCTCGTCTCGCCACGTCGAATCGGTGATGGTCGACGGCGTCTGGCGCCTGTGGTCGCGCAAGGTGCTCGCGGTGAAGGTCGATGACCTGGCCGCACACGCGCGCGAATCGGCGAAAGCCGTCTGGGCGCGGATGAAGTGACGGTGTTATTGCACCGGGCATGATCTCCGCCCTGCTGACTGCTGTCGTCCTCGCCGCGACCCCGAAGGTCGGCGACCTCGCTCCCGACTTCACCGTCAAAGACATCGACGGCAAAGAGCTCACGCTCTCGAAGCTCGTCGAGACTGGCCCCGTCATCCTCGCGTTCTTCCCGAAGGCGTTCACCGGCGGCTGCACGAAGGAGATGCAGGCCTACCGCGATCGCTTCTCCGAAGTGCAGAAGCTCAAGGGCAACGTCATCGCCGTCTCGATGGACGACGTGGCGACGCTGGTGAAGTGGCGGACGGAGCTGAAGGCGCCGCAGACCTTCGTGTCCGACGCTGACGCGAAGCTCGTCACGCTGTTCGACGCGAAGATGCCGGTGCTCAGCATGGCGCAGCGCCACACGTTCGTGATCGGCAACGGCCGCAAGATTCTCGAGCACACCGAAGGTGGCGACTCGATCGACCCGGGCAAGGCCGTCGCCGCGTGCTCGCTGCACAAGCAGGACGCCGCGAAGCCGGCCGCGGCTCCTTCGAAGTAACGCTTCAGTTCGCGTACGAGCGGGTCAAAGCGAGCCGCCGGGCCAGCACGACGCCCGCGGCGACCACCGCCCACGCCATCACGTGGAAGACGAACAAATGCGCGGCGCCGCCGTTCGCGCAGTGCAAGTGGAGCACGAGCATGCCGGTCGCTCCGACCGACAGGCCGCTGGCGATGGTGCGCGTCAGGTCGAACGCGAACTTCCGGGTCATCCACACTGCGGCGATCACCGGAAGAATCGAGACGGCGACTTCGGTGGCGGCGCACGCGAGGCCGGATGCGAAAGGCTTGTGACCCGAATCGCCTGAGCCACCCAGCGACACACCCACCGCTCCGAGTGCCGCGAGGCCCAGCAGGGCAAGCCACACCTGACGCCCGCCCGGGCGAATCGCAAACCACGCGCCCGTCACCATCAAGACGAACAGTCCGGCCCCGTTTCCCCAGCGCATCACCGGCGACTCGGAATGCAGCAGCGGCGAGCTCAGCAGCGAAATCGCGAGCCCGAACAGAATCAAATTCATCGCCATCAGCGTCGCCGCGTCGACCCACCACGGCTGCTGCTTCGGCTGCTTCTTGAATTCCGCCCGCGCCGCTTCGCGAATCGCGTCCAGCGGGCCTGCCGATTCAGCGGGCCCGTTCATCTTGTTCCACGCCGCGCGTGCCGGGCCGCACGTCGGGCATGTCTTCGTATGCGCGATCGCATCGGGCGTGGCGTCTTCGCGCAGCACTTCGTCGAGCCGGTTGCAGGTCATGGCCACAGCCCCTTCAGCAGCTCTCGCAGTTTTTCATACCCGCGGTGGGCGCGGACCTTCACGGCCGATTCGGTGACGCCTTCTGCCTCGGCAATCTCGGCGAACGACAGGCCGTGGAAGCGGTGCTGCAGAATCGCTTCCCGTTGCGCCCCGGGCAGCTGCTTCAGCGCGGCGTGCACCTGCCTTTCCATACCCAGGTCGCGCACCGTCATCTCTTCCCCTTCACCCGCGGGCAGCTCGCCCGTTTCGCTCAGCAGTTCCGACCGGCGGCGCTTCTGGTCTCGGGCGGCGTTGGTGGCGATGGCGTAGAGCCAGGGCTTGAAGCGGGCGCCCTTGATGAAGCGGCCCCGGGCACGAACGAGCGAGACGAAGGTCGCCTGGGTGAGGTCGTCGGCCACCGCCGCGCTGCCCGTCATGCGGGTCAGGTATCCGCGCACCGCTGGAGCGTGCCGGGTGAACAGCGCGTCGAATGCTTTTTCGTCTCCCTGGCAGAACTGTTCCATCAGCGCCTCGTCTTCGTCACTACGCGCTGGGGCTGTCTGGGGTTTCACCGAAGGGCGAAACCTACTTGAGCGCGGCGCGAAATTGACTCGGGGAAGCACCGCGCGCACGTTTGAACGCGCGGCTGAAGGCGAATTCGCTTTCGTAGCCCACCTCGGCTGCGATGCGCGCGAGGGTGTCGCTCGAGGTTTGCAGCCGTCGAACCGCCACTTCGAACCGCCAGCGCGTGACGTAGGTCAGAGGCGCAACGCCCACCAACGCGGTGAAACGCCGCGCGAAGGTTGCGCGGGAAAGGGCGACTTCCCGGGCGAGCGTCGCGATGGTCCAACGCCGTTCTGGCGCGCGATGCACCGCGCCGAGCGCCCGACCAATCTGCGGGTCTCGAAGGGCGCCGAGCCAGCCACCCGCGGTCTCTGGCTGATCCGCCAGCCACGCCCGGTCGAAGCCGAAGGACGGCGTCGAATTTTCGCGTTTCGACTACCAGGACACGTCGACCTTCGGCCCCGCGCTGGACGGCGTCGAGGCGGTGTTTTTGCTTTCGCCCGGGGGCCACGCCAACAGCTACGGCCTGGTCTCGCCTTTCCTGAATGAGGTGATTCGGCGTCGGATGAAGGTCGTGCTGATGACCGCTTCGGGCGTCGAACATGACGACAACATCCCACTGCGGAAAATCGAGCTCGACGTCATCCGTTCAGGCGTGCCGCACGTCATCCTGCGCCCGAGCTGGTTCATGCAGAACTTCAACAGCTACTGGTACGCAGGCATCCAGCACCAAGGTCTGATTGCGTTGCCGGCAGCTGACTCGAAGACGACTTTCATCGACGCCCGCGACATCGGCGCAGCGGCGGCAGTTGCGCTCGAAAGCAATCTCTACGACGGCCAGGCGGTCGCGCTCACAGGTCCGCAGGCGCTGACGTACACGGAGGCCGCCAGCGTTCTATCGAAGGCGGGCGGCCGCCAGATTCGATACGCGGCCATCGACGACGGCGCGTTTCGCACGGCGTTGGCGTCGTCTGGCCTGCCTCCCGATTACGCCGACCTGCTGATCGCCTTGTTCGGTTTCGTTCGCATGGGCGCCGCGTCCGAAGTGACGCCGGCCCTTGCCAAACTGCTCGGGCGCGCGCCGCGGACATTGGCCGATTACGCGCAGGACCACGCACGGTTTTTCAGAGCTGACAGTTAATTCGCGGCCGCCGAATTTTCACCCGGCATCGAAGGAAGCAGCGACTGCGTGGGCTCACCGTTCAGCTGCGCCTTTTGCGCGTCCGTGTACTTGAGGTGCGCGAGCTTCGTCGCATCGGACGGCAGGCGCAGGTCGGACACGAGGCCCACCCACGACATGACCTTGAGCACGTAGAATGAGAGGTCGACCTCCCACCAGAACCAGC
>JAYUXE010000982.1:0-7829 GCA_043753165.1 Archangiaceae bacterium
ACGCGGAAGAACTTCTCGAAGATCCGTTTCTGGTGCTCGGCCCCGATGCCTGGCCCGGTGTCGCGCACCTCGAAGCGTGCGCCATCGAAGCCGACGGTGACGGTGCCACCCGCGGGCGTGTACCGAATCGCATTGCTGACGAGGTTTGCGAGCACGAGCCCCAGCCGCGACGCATCGGCGTCGACCACCTGTTCCGCGACGAACGGGCCCAGCGCGGTCTCGAGCTTCACGTCTTGCTGGGCCGCAAAGGTGCGGTGCGCGTCGACCACCTCTTCCACCAGCGCCGACACCTTCACCGCGGCGCGTTCGAGATCCAGCCTTCCCGACTGCAGCCGCGACAGGTCGAGCAGGTCGTCGACGATTCCCTGCAGCCGTTCGCAGTCCTCGCGCGCGGCCACCAACAGCTCGAGCTGCTTCTCGGTGAGGGGACCCGCCGCGAGCTCGACCGTCAGGTGAATCGCCATGCGCAGCGACGTCAGCGGAGTGCGGAACTCGTGGGCAACCGTGGCGACGAGATCGTTCTTGAGCTCGTCGAAGCGGCGAAGGCGCGTGACGTCCTGCAGCAACACCGTCGCCGCGACGACCGCGCCGCTCTCGTTGGTCACGGGCGAGCCGCGCGGCAGCAGAAACCGCGCGCCGACCTGCACCGCTTCTTCATAGCCGCGCGGGACGTACGGCCCCTTTCCCGAGAGCACGTGCGCGCGAACCTGATCGAGCAGGGGGCGCAGGGCTTCGTCGGTGAGGCTCAGCGATTCCCCTGCGCGGTTCGTGCCCTGCAGCGAGCCATCGCGCGCAAAGACGAGCACCGGGTCCGGGAGGCTGTCGATCGCCGCCTGGGACGATTGCTGGGCCTGCAGCAACTCACCCAGCGAGCTCTCGCGGTACGCCTGAAGCCGCCCCGCCATCGCGTCGAAGTCCCTGCCCAGCTGCTGTAGATCAACCGGCCCTGTCACCGACGCGCGCGCCGCGAGGTCGCCTTCACCCAGCCGCCGAACCGCCTGCCCGAGCACGGCCAGCGGGCGCAGCGCGCGCTCGGTCAACGTCACCGAGAATCCGAAGCCGACCAACAGCGACAGCAGCACGGCGAGAATGGTGACGGTGCCGACGCGACGGCTGTCGAGGCGCAGCTGCTCGCTTTTCAAGACCATCGCGTCCTGGTTCATCGTGAGGATGACGTTGGCCCCTTCCTTCACCGCGAAGAACGCGGGCTCGAGCTGGGCGAGGTAGTGCGCCTTCGGGTCGGCCGCTTGCGGAAGGGCCTCGAGCTGCCCGACATATATCGTCCACGCTTCGTGCAGGGCCGCGGTCGCATCGGCTTCGCCCGTTTCGGTGAGGTTTCCCTGCTGAATGCGCAGCTCTTCCTCGAACAGCGGCTGCTGCAGCTTCAGCTGCGCCTCGCCCTTCTCGCGCTCGCCCGCGACGACGAACAGCGTTGCGCTGTCGATGCGTTCGAGCGCTTCCTTCATGCGCTGCGCGGCGAGCACGCTGCGGTAGTTCCTCGACAGAATCTCGCGGCCTGCCCGGCCGAGCGCGTCGACGCTGACGACGGCGAGCAGGCCGATCGCAATCAGCGCAAGAGCGATCGGAATCAGCGCGAGCAGCAGGCGGCGCTTGAGGCTCACGGGTTGGAACCTTCGGGGTCATCGAAGGCGACCACCAACACATCGAGCCCTTCGGCTTCTCGCACCATGCGCTGATCGTGCGACAACCCGAGCCACTGTTTCCACCGGGGCAAACGCGAACGGCCGACCAGCACCATGCCAACCGCATGTGACCGGGCGAAGTCGATCAGCCCTTTCACGGGGTCGGCCGCCTGGACGCGCTTCACCTCGGCGCCCAGCTCGCGGGCGAGCTCGAGGTTCGCCAGCAGGTGGCGCTGGGCCTCGGCGTCGATGCGGTTCGGGGCTTCACGCGGAGTCTCGACGTACACCACGAACCAATCGGTGTTGAGCCGGCCGGCGATGCGGGTTCCCCGGCGCAGCAGCATTCGCGCGCGGGGTGGAAAGCTCGACAGCGCCACCATCACCCGCCCTGCCGTGCGCGGTCGTTCGTGGGCGGTGGGAGTGCGAGGCGAACGATCCAACCGTTCGGCGACTTCCCGAAGGGCGAGCTCGCGCAGGGTCGAAAGGTGGTCGCGCTGAAAGAAGCCGGTGAGCGCAGACTCGATCTTCTCAGGCGCGTAGATCTTCCCGGCGCGAAGCCGGTCGTGCAGGTCTTCGACCGAGAGATCGAGGTTCACGATCTGATCGGCCCGGGCGAAGAACGCATCGGGCACGGTCTCGCGCACGGCGACTCCGGTCGCGCGCGACACGACGTCATTCAAGCTCTCGAGGTGCTGGATGTTGACGGCGGCGATGACGTGAATCCCCGCGGTCAGCAGGGCCTCGACGTCCTGGTAGCGCTTCTTGTTCACGCAGCCGGGCGCGTTGGTGTGGGCGAGCTCGTCGACGAAGGCGACCTGCGGCTTCCGGGCGAGCACCGCCTCGAGGTCGAGCTCTTCGATGTCGACCCCGCGGTACGAGAAGACGCGCCGGGGCACGAAGGGCAGGCCTGCGACCAGCGCCTGGGTCTCGGCCCGGGCGTGGGTTTCGACGAACGCGATCACCGCATCGACGCCGCGGTCTTTCAGGGCGTGGGCTTCTTCGAGCATGCGGTACGTCTTGCCGACGCCGGCCGCGAAGCCGACGTAGAGCTTCAGCCGGCCCTGCTTCCCGCGTTCGACGAGCTCGAGGAAGTCCGGCACGGGGCGCTGTCTACTACTTCGACGGATCCGCGCGGGTGAACGTCGCCGTGCGCGTCTGACAGTCGCCATCGCACTCGGACAGCAGCTGAAGCAGGTGTGCCTGGGTGCGGCAGAAGTCGCGCATGCCGGGGTTGTCTTCGTGCCCCGCCTTGACTTCGCACGATTCGGTGAAGTTCCGCAGGTTGCTCTCGTACAGGGCGCGGCGGTCGTGGGCGTTCAGGGCCGGCGCCGGGTCTCGCATCGATTGAAAAGCGCTGGCGAGGCTGATCGCAATGACGGCCGCTCCGACGATGACGACCCACTGCCAGCCTCGTTCTCGGTTCATGGCAAGGGAGGATGAGCAGGCGGCGTGCCATCGGGCGCAAGGCGACGCCGGGTGGGGAATCGGGCGAAATGCATGGTTCAGAGCCGGAAGTTTGCAGCGAGCACGATCAGCGTCTGCGACTTCGCGGTATCGGGGACGAACGCACCTGCGGGGTCGGGCAGGTAGCCGTCGGGGGACGTGGTGCCGCCGGTGCCTGCGAAATACCCGACGTTCGCCACGCGGTGCACGAGCTCGGCGCGGAGGCCGAAGAAGTCGGTGGGCATCACCTCGAGCGTGCCGGTGAAGCCCCAGATCTTGAGGTCCGTGCCCGGCGCGCTGCCGAGGTTCGACGGCGGAAACTGCGCCAGGTAGCGGGTCGGGTTGGTCAGGTACTCGCCGCGCACGCTGACGGCGAGGTGGTCGCGGAAGAAGGTCGCGCGGTGGGCGATCGACGTGCCGGCCATGTACGCCTGGTCCATGCCGGGCAGCCCGTCGCCGCCCTGCTCGAAGCCGTAGTGGTTGTTGAGGCTGAACGCGAGGCGCAGGCCGGACGACTGAAAGTAGCGCCAGAGGATGCTGTGATCATGGTGGAAGCGAATGCGGCCGGGTGTGTTCTTCGTGTCGCTGCCTCCGTAGAAGTTGCCGATGACGGTGAAGGCCTCGACGGGGCTCCACCGCACCGACAGGCCGGCAGAGGGCGAGAAGTTCCATTTCCCGTACGATTGCCAGCCGTTCATCACCCATGGCTCGACTTTGAGGCGATCGCTCAAGAAGATCTGCGCGCGGATGCCCTGGAAATAGAACGGGGTGTGATCGCAGACGAGCGAGCGCGTGTAGTTCCAGTTTTCGGCGAGCAGGTAACTCTCGAGCCCGATGTACGACATGAAGATGCCGGCCTCGACGTTCACGCCGCTGAGGACATCGAAGTGGTACCCGGCCGTCGCCTCGCGAATGTAGCGAAGGTTCTGCGTGGTCAACGCCCTGCCCCGCGCGACCGTGCCGTCGAGATCCTGCGCGAGGTTGATCATCGAGCCGTACTGCAGCGAGAGCCGGCCAATGGTGTTCCGGTAGTTCCATTCGAATCCGACCGAGGCGAGGTTCAACTGGAACTCGTTGTGACGGCCAATCGTGCCCGAGCCCGTCAGCGTGTCGTCCACCGGCCGGTTCAGCGAGTACGCGAAGTACGTGTCGAGATAGAGGCTGAACGTCAGCGCCGAATTGAGCTGCAGCGGGAAGTCTTTCTGCCGGCTCTGGCCGTTCATCCACGTGAAGTCGCCCCACGCGAAGGGGACGGCGACGGGCGTGGGACCAGGGGCGGGTTCGACGGCCACCACGGGGTCGACTCCAACGGGTTGGGTCGCTGCGAGTGAGAGGATCAGGGTGAGTGAAGAGATCATGGGGCGCGAGGTGAGCACGTCGCGTGCCCGGAATCGAAGTCGAGGGGCCGCCAGCGGCAACGACCATCGAGGCCGAGATCTCTGGCGGCCCCTCGACTTCGCTTTGGGCCACGCCGCCGCAATTCGCCCGGCGGCCGCGTGCCCACCATGCGCGATGCACGACCCGGGCTGCGCTTCCCCTGCGGCACGTTGCGGCACACGCGATGCGTAGTGGCAGGTCATGCAACTCGACTACTGGCTCGGAGCCGCCGTCGCGCTCGGCCTCACCGCCTACCTCGTCTACGCGCTGCTTCGCCCCGAGCGCTTCTCATGACCACCGCGGGCTGGCTGCAGAACGCGCTGTTCCTCGCGCTGGTGGCAGCGATCACGAAACCGCTGGGTCGCTGCCTGCACCGCATCTTCGAGGGCGCCCCGCTGCTGCCGCGGGTCGAGCGCGTCATCTATCGGCTCACCGGCGTCGACGCGTCGAAGGAACAGACGTGGTGGCAGTACACCGCGGCGATGCTCGCGTTCAGCGCGATGGGCCTCGTCACCACGTACGCGATCCAGCGAATGCAGCACGTGCTGCCGCTGAACCCGCAGGGCTTCCCTGCCGTCGAGCCGGCGCTGGCCTTCAACACGGCCGTCAGCTTCACCACCAACACCAACTGGCAGGCGTACGCCGGCGAATCGACGATGGGCCACCTGACGCAGATGGCCGGGCTCGCGTGGCACAACTTCACCTCGGCCGCCGTCGGGCTCGGCGTCGCGCTGGCCCTGGCGCGCGGCCTGACGCGAAAGAACAATTCGCCGACCCTCGGCAACTTCTGGGTCGACCTCACGCGGGGGCTGCTCTACGTGCTGCTGCCGGTGTGCATCCCCATTGCGCTGTTCTTCGTCTCGCAGGGTGTCGTGCAGACGCTGGACGGCCAGGTACCGCTGACGACGCTCGAAGGCGCCGCGCAGACGCTCGCCCTGGGCCCGGTGGCGTCGCAGGAAGCGATCAAACAGCTCGGCACGAATGGGGGCGGGTTCTTCAACGCGAACAGCGCGCACCCGTTCGAGAACCCGAACGCAGTGACGAATCTGCTTCAGCTGCTGCTGGTGTTCGCGATTCCTGCGGCGCTGACCCACACGTACGGGCGCATGGCCGGCGACACGCGGCAGGGCTGGGCGATTTTCGGGGCGATGGCGGCGCTCTTCGTCGTGGGGTTGGTGCTCGCCTACGCGGCGGAATCGCACGGCACGATGGAAGGCAAAGAGACGCGGTTCGGCATCGCGGGCTCGGTGCTCTTCGCGGTCGTCACCACCGCCGCGTCCTGTGGCGCCGTGAACGCGATGCACGACAGCTTCACGGCGCTGGGCGGCCTGGTGCCGATGGTCAACATCCAGCTGGGCGAGGTCGTGTTCGGCGGCGTCGGCGCGGGCCTCTACGGAATGCTGATCTTCGTGCTGCTGACCGTGTTCATCGCGGGGCTGATGGTCGGCCGCACGCCCGAGTACCTCGGCAAGAAGGTCGAAGCGCACGAGCTCAAGCTGTCGATGATCTACGTGCTGGTCTTCCCGCTGCTCGTGCTCGGCCTCACCGGCTGGTCGGCCGTGGCTCCGTACGGCGTCTCGTCGCTGAACAACGCGGGCCCGCATGGGCTCAGCGAGCTGATGTACGCGGCGACGAGCGCCACGGGAAACAACGGCAGCGCGTTCGCGGGCCTCAACGCCAACACGCCGTTCTGGAACCTGTCTCTGGCCGCCGCGATGTTGCTCGGCCGGTTCGGGATGATCGTGCCGGTGCTGGCGATTGCGGGGTCGATGGCCGGGAAGAAGACGTCAGCGCCCGGGCCGGGCACGTTTCCGACCGAAGGCCCGCTGTTCGCGTTTCTGCTCGTGGCGATCATCGTGATCGTCGGAGCGCTGACCTTCTTCCCCGCCCTGAGCCTGGGGCCGATCGCCGAGCACTTCGCCGCTGCGGCCGGCAGGGAGTTCTAAGCCATGCGTCAGCTCTCATTGTTCGACCCGGCGATCGCTGGCCCCGCGCTGGTGGACAGCGTGCGGAAGCTGGACCCGCGCGCGATGGCCAACAACCCGGTGATGTTCGTGGTCGAGGTCGGCAGCGTGCTGTGCACCGTCTTGTGGGCGCGCGACCCGCAATGGTCCACCGGAGCGATCGCCGCCTGGCTCTGGTTCACGGTGCTCTTCGCGAACTTCGCCGAAGCGATCGCCGAAGGGCGCGGAAAGGCGCAGGCCGACAGCCTTCGCAAGGCCCGCAAAGACACGGGCGCGCGCAAGTGGGTCGATGGAAGAGAGGAAGCGGTGGCGGCGTCTTCGCTGCGGCGCGGCGATCGCGTCGTGGTCGAAGCGGGCGAGGTCATCCCCGGCGATGGCGAGGTGATCGAAGGCATCGCCAGCGTCGACGAATCGGCGATCACCGGCGAGTCGGCCCCGGTCATTCGTGAATCGGGTGGCGATCGTTCGGCCGTGACGGGCGGCACGCGCGTGTTGTCCGATCGCATCGTGGTCGAGATCACCGCGAACCCCGGCAGCTCGTTTCTCGATCGGATGATCTCGCTCGTCGAAGGCTCTTCGCGCCAGAAGACGCCCAACGAAATTGCGCTGCACATTCTGCTGTGCGGCCTGACGCTCGTGTTCCTGTTCGCGTGCGTATCGCTGGTGCCGATCGCGCTGTACTCGGGCATCGCGCTCTCGCCGATTCAGGTGGTCGCGCTGCTGGTCTGCCTCATCCCCACCACCATCGGTGGGCTGCTTTCGGCGATCGGCATCGCGGGCATGGACAGGCTGATGCAGAAGAACGTGATTGCGCTCAGTGGGCGCGCGGTCGAGGCCGCGGGGGACGTCGACACGCTGCTGCTCGACAAGACGGGCACGATCACGCTCGGCAACCGCATGGCCAGCGAGCTGTTGCCGGTGAACGGGACGACGCTTGCCGCGCTGGCCGAAGCAGCGCAGCTGTCGAGCCTCGCCGACGAGACGCCCGAAGGCCGTTCGATCGTCGTGCTGGCGAAAGAGAAATATGGACAGCCGGCGCGAACGCTGTCGGGTGAGCCCATCAAGTTCACCGCGCAGACGCGAATGAGCGGCGTCGGGTCCATTCGCAAAGGCGCAGTCGATTCCGTCGCGGCCCACGTCGTGTCGCTGGGCGGCACCGTGCCGGCCGAGCTGACCACGCTCGCCAATCAAATCGGCTCGGCCGGCGGCACGCCCCTGGCGGTCTGTGATGGAGCCAGGGTGCTCGGGCTCGTGCACCTGAAGGACACGGTGAAGACGGGGATTCGCGAGAGGTTCCTGCGCTTCAAGGCGATGGGCATTCGCACGGTGATGGTGACGGGCGACAACCCGCGCACGGCGGCAGCGATCGCGAAGGAAGCGGGGGTGGACGACTTTCTGGCCG
>JAYUXE010000983.1:0-3361 GCA_043753165.1 Archangiaceae bacterium
ACTGAAAGGCGGCCTTCGACCACGGCCAGCGCCTCGACGTAACCGACGCTGCGCATCGGCGCCGCCTCGCGGTACCCCTGCCCCACCAGCGCCTTCACCTCGTCCAGCAGCCCGCCTTCGAACATCGCCTTCGTGCGCGCGTTGATCGCGGCATACAGCGACTCGCGCGGTGGTGAGAGCACCCAGAGCTTGAACGGATGGCGGTCGGCCGCGAACGCGTGCTCGGCGCGGTGCACGGAAGCCGGCTTGCCCGACAGCCGCTGAATCTCGAGCGCGCGGATGATGCGGACGCGATCACCGACAGGAAGCTTCGCTGCGCTGGCCGCATCGACCTCGGCCAGCATGGCGTGCAGGGTCGCGTGGTCGTGCAGTTCAAGCTCAGCGCGTAACTGAGGATCAGTGCCGACGGCCGCGACGACGCCGTGAAGCAAGATGCGCAAATAGAGCCCGGTTCCACCCACGACGATCGCGCGCTTTCCCCGCGCATGAATTCCCGCGATCGCGTCATCGGCCATCGCCTGGTACCGCGCGGCCGAGAACGGCTCGAGCGGGTCGACGACGGAGATCAGGTGATGCGGAACCTCGTTCAGATCCGTCGGCTTCGCGGTGCCGATGTCGAAGTGCCGGTAGACCTGCTGCGAATCGGCGCCGACGATCTCTGCGCCCCACTTCTTTGCGAGCGCGAGCGCGAGGCCCGACTTTCCCGACGCGGTGGGCCCGGCGATGACCGTCAGGGTCACTTGGGCTTCAGCGCGTCCTTCACTTCGGTGTCGAGCAGCGCTCCGGATTCGTCGCTGTAGCCGCGGTGCACCGAGAGCACGACCCCATCGTTGCGAACCATGAACAGCGAAGGCAGCGGGCTCTGCGTGCCGAGCCAGCGGCGCGCGACGAGGTTGAAGCGGTCCTTCAACACCGGGAAGGTGACCTTGTGGGTCTCGATCAGCTCGTCGATGATCTTCTGCCCCGCGGGCTCGGTGTCGATGCTGACCATCACCACGCGCAGGCCTTGGCTCGCGTACTTCTCGTGCAGCGACTGCAGGTACGGCATCTCTTTTTTGCAGGGCGCGCAGAAGCTGGCCATGAACGACAGCAGCACGACCTTCGCCTCTTTGTCGGGGGCCTCGGCGCCCAGGTATTTGTCGAGGCCGACGACGGTCGAACCGACCGCTTTGGCGTTGTAGACGGGCAGCCGAAACGCGGGCGCCGGCTTGCCCTTGCTGGCCAGCTCGTCCTGCGCGAACGCAGCGCCAACGACCAGCAGTGACACGGCAATCACGGTCCGGAGCATGGTCATCCCTTCAAGTGGGCTGCGAGATCGTCGAACGAGACTTCCTTCTCGACGCGATCGGCAAGGCGCTGCAACTTCGCTTTTCGCTCGGACAGCTCACGCGCTCCCAGCACCAACACGTGCTGCGCCTTCACGTGCTCGGCCCGCTTGAACTGCGCCTGCCTCGAGCCTGCGCGGGTGTCGATGTCGACCCGAAGCCCTTCGTGGCGAAGCTTCGTCGCGAGCTTGAGCGCCTCGTCTTTGGCCGGCGCATCAAGGGGAAGAATAAAGAGCAGCGGGCCGTCGGAGGCGCCCTTCTCGCCCAGGCAGATGACCAGGCGATCGAGCCCCATGGCCCAGCCGACTGCGGGGACCTTCGGGCCACCCAGCTGTTCGATCAGCCGATCGTACCGGCCACCGCCGCCCACGGTGCTCGCGGTGCCCAGCTTGTCCGACGTGGCGATCAGCTCGAACGCCGTGCGCGTGTAGTAGTCGAGCCCGCGAACGAGCCGAGGATTGATGGTGAACGGCACGCCCAGCAGCGTCAGCAGCCGCTGCACCTCGTCGAAGTGAGCCTTGCTCGCGTCGTCGAGCACATCGAGCATCACCGGAGCGTTCGCGATCAGCTCTTTGAGCGCCTCTTCCTTGCTGTCGAGCAACCGAATCGGATTGAGCGCCAGCGTCGACCTCGCGTCCTCTGACATCTTGTCGGCGTGCCCGGCGAAGTGGGCCTTCACCTTTTCGAGGTACGCCGGCCGCGTGGTCTCGTCGCCCAGCGAGTTGATCTCGAGCCGCACGTCGGTGAGCCCGAGGCGCTCGATGAAATGCACCGCAAGCTCCATCACCTCGGCGTCCTGCGCGGCTTGCGGAGGCCCGTACACCTCGACGCCCAGCTGCCAGAACTGCCGGGTGCGGCCCGTCTTCATCCGCTCGTACCGGAACATCTGACCCAGGTAGTACCAGCGGGTGACGGGCTCTTTCTGGTGAAGCGAGTGCTCGAGGTACGCGCGCGCCGCGGGGGCCGTGCCTTCGGGCCGCATCGCGATGTCGCGCTGGCCCTTGTCGAGGAAGTTGTACATCTCTTTCCCGACGATCTCGGACGACTCGCCGACGCTGCGCTTGAAGAGGTCGGTGTCTTCGACGATCGGCGTCCGGATCTCGGAATACCCGTACCGCGCCATCGTCTCGTGCGCGATCTTCTCGAGGTGGTGCCAGGTGTCGATCGCAGGGGGCAGCAGGTCGTGCATGCCCTTCACGCTGCTGTACTTGCTGCTCACAGGATTTTCCCGATGCGTTCACCCAGCTTCAGCACCACGTCGGGCTTCAGCTTCTTGTCCCACGCGATCTTCGCCTTCTCGAAGAGGAGGATCACGGTCGAGCCCATCTCGAACATGCCGAGCTCGTCGCCCTTCGCGACGGGAATCGGGCGCTCGTATTTGTGCGACCGGGCGGGCTCGCCGGTGTGGGTGAGAATGGCGTCGTAGGTGGCGTGGATGCGGGAAACGCAGGTCGCTCCGACGGCGACGACGGCGACGCGGCCGATGGAAGTCTGCAGGTAGGTGACGAGGCGTTCGTTGATCGCGAAGAGCGCGTCCGTCGAATTCACCGAGGCCGGGTTCACGGGCCAGAATTCGCCGGGCAGGTACGTGTAGCCGGTGATGTCGCCCGCGATCGGCGTGTGGATGCGGTGGTAGTCCTTCGGCGCCAGGTAGATGGTCGCGAACGCGCCGTCTTCGAACGTCTTCGCTTCCTTTTCGTCGCCCAGCAGCTTGCCGACGGGCCACGTGATGCCCTTCGCCTGCAGGCATTCGCCGACGAAGACTTCACCGAACTGGGAGATCGCGCCGTCCACGGGCGAGACGAGGGCGTCCTTCGCGGGGTCGATGGTGCGCGCGCCTTCCTTCAAGCGGCGCGTGAAGAACTGGCCCAGGGTGGCGTAGTCCTCGATCTTCCCTTCGGCTTCGTCGAGGTTGATGCGGTAGCGGTCGGCGAAGAGGCGGATCGCGGCGTGGTGCATCGAGGCGGGCACGGGCAGGCGGGTCGCCATCCCCACCACGTTCGAGAGCGCCGACTTCGGCACCAGGCGCATCAGGG
>JAYUXE010000984.1:0-3360 GCA_043753165.1 Archangiaceae bacterium
ACAGAACAGCGCGTGCGGCGACCACTACACCTGTGCCGCGCCGAAGGACAAACCGGCCGTGCAGTGTTGCGTGTTCGCTGACCGCAAGTGCGCCACCGAGGCCGACTGCTGTCCCGGGCAGACGTGCCCGACCGATCGTAAGAAGTGCTTCGACAAGTTCCTCTCGTGTCAGACGGACGTCGACTGCGGCGAGAAGGGCGATCGTTTCTGTGAGTCGTACACGGACCACTACGGTTCGTCGTCGCGCTGCAAGTTCAAGGCGTGCGGAGCGCTGGGTGAATGTCCTGAAGGCCAGTCGTGCTTCCAGAAGCAGTGCATGGCCGACCTTCCGTGCACGGGCAGCTGCGAAGCGGGCAAGGGCTGCGTGCCGGACATCGATCGCTGCCAGGACTACGCGAAGCCGACCGGGCGCGAAGCGAACGCCTGTCCGATGACCTGCAACGCCGGTTTCCTCGCCACCTTCCAGGATCCGACGAACATCTGGGACCGCTGCGTGCTGCCGCAGGCGAAGTGCATCTGCGCCGAGCTGCCGGGCCTCAACTCCGAGGACCTCGGCCGCTTCTCGGCGATGTCGGGTGAAGCGGGCAAGGGCCTCTACGTCTCTGAGTACGACGGCCAGTACGGCGACCTCGTCGTCGTCCGCTACGACCTCACCGGCAAGAAGATCGGCGTGGACTACGTCGATGGCATCCCCGCCGGAGCCGTGAAGTTCGGCCCCTCGGGCGCGCGCGGTGGCGTCGTCGAGCCGGGTGATGACGTGGGCCGCTACACCGACGTGGTCACCGGAAACGGCGGCGTCGTCTACGTCAGCTACTTCGACGTCACGCACGGCGACTTGAAGGTCGCGGTGAAAGACGCCGCCGGCAAGTGGACGAAACACAAAGTCGACGGCGACACGGGCGAAGTCGGCCTCTACACCTCGATCGCGGTCGACTCGGACGGCCTGCCCGGCGTCAGCTACTTCCAGCGCGCAGCCGACGCGAGCTTCAACGTCGCCGAATGCCCGGGCACGCCTCCTGCGGGCCCGAAGGCGTTCATCACGGCGCTCAAGTACGCCAAGGCGAAGGTCGCGGCTCCCGCGAGCGCGTCCGACTGGACGGTGAAGACCATCAGCTGCCAGAGCCGCCCGACGCCTCCCTGCTACGCGTGCACGGGCAGCGCGGTGTGCGCAGATCCGAAGACGGGGCCCGACTGCTACGCGCCCGCGACCACCTGCACCGGCTGCGACGCGAACACCGAAATCTGCGTCACCGTCGGCACGACCGCGAAGTGCGCCGCGAAGTACAACCCGTCGAACCTCAACGACGTCACCGACGGCGTGGGCCTCTTCAGCTCGATTGGCTTCAACGGCAAGGACGCGTTCATCGGATTCATGAAGCGCACGACGCCTGCGCCCGCGATGGACGGGACGCGTTTCCCGCCCGACGGCGATCTCTACGGCGTGAAGGTTCCGGCCACGGGCACGCCCGGCGCGCTGGTGAAGCTCGATGACGTCGGCGACACGGGCTACTTCCCCGACCTGAAAATCGACCCGTCGACGAAGAGCGTCGCGATCGGCTACCACGACTTCAGCAGCAAAAAGCTCAAGTTCTATTACGCGGCCCAGCTGCAGACGGGCGTGATGCCCGAGACGATCGACACGGGCGCGGGCGCGTTGAACTCGGGTGAAGCGGGCTTCGTCGGCACCGACTCAGCCCTCATCTTCGGCACCGCGCCGGGCTCGCTGTTCGCCGTCTACCAGGACGCGACGAAGGGCGACCTCAAGCTGGCCAAGCGCGCAGCAACGTGGCAGGTGCTGCCCTCGATTCACACCGCGGGTGCCGTGGGCTTCTTCGCAGACGGGGTCCTCATCGACGGCAAGATGTTCGCGAGCCACGCGAAGATTCACGCCCGTTTGATTGCAGGCGAGCCGCATGTCGACAACACCCTCATCGTCGAACCAATACCAGCGCAGTAGCGCACCGCACGGTGGGGACCTGGTGCGCGTCGAGCTCGCAGTCGCATTTCCAGCCGACATCCTCAACCGCTACTACCCGAACGGAAAGCTCGGGGGGTTGACGGTGGACGGACCCGTGCCCGCAGCGCTCGGCCAGCTGGTGCACCTGCACGTGAAGATTGAACGGCCCGCTCGCGAGTTCGACCTGCGGGGCCAGCTGTCGTGGGCGCGGCACAAGGGCTCCCGGCAACTGAAGGAATGCTTCGGCATCGACTTTCTCCCGCACGACGAAGCGAGCCAGCGGCTGCTGGCGTTCGCGCGGCAGGACTTGAACCCGGAAGCGACGCGCGTCGCCGTGCGGTTGGCGACGGACCTGAAGGTTCGCATCACGCACCTGGGGCAGACGCGGCGTGAGTTCCTCGCCGACCTCTCACCCGGGGGTGCGTTCGTTCGTTCGGGCATGCCGGCCGCCATCGGCGACACGCTCGAGCTGCACCTGCGCCCGCCCGGCTCGCTCACGTCGATGCTGATTCGCGCGCGCGTCGCGTGGGTGCGGTCGACCGGCACCGAGCCGGGCATGGGCCTCGAGTTCCTCGACAGCGACCCGAAGCTGCTCGAGAAGCTCGGAAAGATTCTCTCGCGCCTCAGCGCCTGAGCCGCACGCTTTCCGCAAACGTCCAGCCGCGGCGGTCGCACGCATCGGCCAGCTTCCAGGCCTTCGCGCCCGGAGGCTCGACCCACGCGTCGAAGTCGTGTGCGACTGCGTCGAGTGCCTGCTGGCAGACAGTGAGGAACCCGAGCCGTTCGCGCGCGTCGCCCTTCAGCACGACCCGCACGCCGTCGAGGTAGAGCTCACCGTCGGCGAGGCCCAGCGCTTCTTCGAGCGGCAAATCGAGCACACCGTTCGAGAGCCTGAGGCCGTGCACCTCGAGCCCCGGTGCCTGGACGACGCCGGTCGTCACGACCCGTTCATAGACTTTCAGCTGCTCGCGGCGTTCGACGCCCTTCACAGAGGGGGCGCGGTCTGACGTCTTCATCGCTTCGTTCGCGCCCAACGCCGCAGCCGTCGACACGGCGAGCACGCCATAGAACGCAGGCTCACCCACGGAGTGGGTGCCCCAACGGCGTGTCGCCGGTTGGGTCGCGTCGAGCAACGGGTTCGCGACGATGCCGTCGTCTTCCTGACTCGCCGCGAGCACGAGCACGACCAGCGGCACCGCGACGATGAGGCCCGCTCCTGCCGAGAGCACCCCGCGCGCTTCGGGCGTGAGCTTCGTGCGCTGCTCTTTCTCGTAGCCCGCTTCCCAGACTTCCGTACACAGGTCCGACTGGCTGAAGACGAGCCGCACGCGATCGCGCACCGATTCGTCGATCATCACCGACGGATTCCCCGGCTCGCAGCGCGTCCCCACGTGCTTCTCGTC
>JAYUXE010000985.1:0-3359 GCA_043753165.1 Archangiaceae bacterium
GCGCTCGGCACGGTGTACCAGAAGCTCGGCCGCCTGCAGGACGCGGTCAACTCGTACAGCGACGCGCTCAAAGGCGACCCGAAGAATCCAATCGCGCTCGCCAACCGCGGCGAGCTTCGACTCAAGGCCGGCGACAAGCAGGGCTTTGCAGACCTCGGCCACGCCGTCGAAGCCGACCCGAAGGGTGAGACCGCCGCCGGCCGCCGCGCCCGCACGCTCGTCAAGGCCATCGCCGCGATGGCCATCAAGTCCACTCAGCCGCCGAAGCCGTCGCCGCCCGTGAAGGCCGTCGCACTGAAAGCCAAAGCCGTTCGCTGAAATCGAAATTGAGATCTCGGGAGTGGGGGACTTCCGATGAACTCGCCGCGCCGGCAGGTGGAGACGAGCCAGCACCACCTGTCGGCCGGTTTTCGTTTCGATGGCCCTACTGAATCGCCGCGAGTCGTTCGCGAATCGGTGGGTGTGACCAACCCTTCAGCACCACCCACCTCGGCGGATCCGGGTCCATCTTGTTGACCCGCGCCAGCTTCACCAGCATTCGACGAAACGACTCCGCGTCTCCCGTGAGCCGAATGCCGAACTGATCTGCCTCGAGCTCGCGGTGACGGCTGAACGCCCCACTGATCGGCGAAACGATCAACGTCCCCAACCAGAACACCACGAACACCAGCGGCAGCACGCGCACGTCGGCGCGTTCCTTCACGCCCCACCACCCGCGCCTCGCCACCAGCCGGAACAACACCTCGATCACGTACAGAAACCCGAGCAACGTCAGCGTCGACATCACCTGCCCGACCCACCGCCGTTCATGAACGTGTCCGGCTTCGTGCCCCACGACGGCGAGAATCTCGGGCGTGTCCAAATGCTTCAGCAGCGCGTCGTTGAGCACGATCATCCGGGTCGGACCCTTGCCCGCGAAGTACGCCTGCACCCGCACGTTCTTCCCCATCGTCTTTTCGACGATCACGTCTTTGAAATCGATGTCGGCCTTCTTCATCAACCCCGTAATCGCATCGCGCACCTCGCCTTCCGGCAGCGGCGACTGATCGAAGAACACCTGTGCGCGATACGGATCCAGGGCTGCCGAGAAGAGCAGAGCGCCTGCTCCGACGACGCCGATGATCAGCCACCACTTCGGCAATCGCCTCGCGAGCCCCAGCATTCCAAACGTGAGCGCCGCCAGCGGGATCACCGCGATCAGCACCGACTTCAAGTAGTCCCACCAGTACGTGCCGGCCGACTGGGCCGACATTCCGAACGCGCGCTCGTGCAGAAAGCCGAAGTAGAAATCCATCGGCAGGAACGCGAGCATGTTGGTCTGCTCGAGCACGAGGGTGAAGAGCAGGGCGGCCCCCCAGCCTGAGCCGCCCCAGACGCGATCGAGCACCGCCGGCAGCGCCCGAATCACCGGCAGCTGGCGCAGCGAAGGCCGATCGATTCGCGCCGCCGCCCGGTTCGACCAGGCGTAGAGCCACACGATGCCGAACCGCAGCATCACGACCCAAATCAACAGGCTCAGCAGCTCGTACGCGATGCGCGACGCGTACAACGGATCCTTGTACGCGCGGATTTCGGCCAGCGCTTCCGGGCTGAAGATCGCGTCGATCACGGACGCGCGCTTCTAGCCGATACCCATCTCAGCCGTGCGGAACCTTGCCCTTCGATGGCGCCGACCACGTCTCTTCTTCTTCCTTCGCGTCGGCGAGCAGCATTTCCTTCATACGCTTCAAGCTGTCGCGGGTCTTCTCGACGAACGGGCTCGACGCGCCGATGCGTTCTGCCGCTTCCAGCGTGCGTTCGTAGACGGTGATCGCTTTCGTGATCAGGATCCGGATCTTCTTTCGCAGTTCCTGCAGGTAGACGAGCCCTTCGTCCTTCGACAGCTCGCTGGGCGCCGGCGCATGCATCATGTGGTCGTAGAGGTTCTCGTAGAGCCCGCCGATCTGCGCGCCTGCCGCAGTGGCCCAGTAGCCGTTGCCGATTCGAATGGCGCGAAGGTAGTGGCCCTGTGCTGACAGCAGCAGCTCTGCCTTGTACTCGACGTCTTTCGCGAGCTGGTCGCTGGTCTTGTTCGCGTCGAGCGTCACCGCTTCGTAGTGAAGGCGGTAGATCTCACCCATGAAGAACTGGGCCTGGGCTGGGAAATACTCGTCGACCAGATCCTTGTCGGCCAGGTCCTGCCACGTGCTCATCACCTTTCGCAGCGTCATCTCGGCGACGTCCGACTGGCCGCTTTCCAGCTCGCAGATGCCCTGTTGAACCCGCGCTTCCATTCGCTTGTTCAGCGGCAGATCTTCGCGCGCACCGATCACCCGCAACACCGCGACCGCTTCGTCGAAACGCGCCTGGTGGTACAGCGTCTCGGCCACGCGAAACGCCGCATCCAGCGCATCGCCCGTGCCCTTCGCCGCGTCCGCGAGCTCTTGAAAACGCTGGTGTGCCTCTTCCCAGAGCTTCAACTTCTCGAGCGAGAGGCCTGCGTTGTACAGCGCGGCCCGGCGGTGAATGCTCTTCGGGTGGAAGTCGGCGAGGCGGCCGAAGTAGCGCGCGGCCTGACCGAAATCTTCCGACGCGAAGAACGAAGTGCCCGCCGCGAAGAGCTCTTCATCGTTGAGCTTCTCGAGCTGCAGGTCGCCCGTGATGACGACCTCGTCGAACTTCACTTCGTGCTTCGTGTCCGGCGGCGTGGTGGCGGGCTTGATGTGGCTGCAGCCGGACAACACGCACAGCGACGCCATCAGCAGCTTGTTTCGATTGGACAAGGTCACTCCTCGAGTCCTCGACTGACAACCCGGTGGCGGGCTTGGGTTCCGCGAAAAAAGAGGAACCTTAACGCGCGGGAGTCGCCGGTTCGATGTGCGCTTCCCCGAACAGGAACTTCGAAGTGTTCCAGAGGCTTGTGAGGTCGTGTACGTCCATCTCGAAGCGGGGCACCAGCACCAGCGGAGTCGGCGCGCAGAGCTCGGCCAGCTTCGCGATGCCCTTCGCGTCCTGGGAGGCGAGGTGATCATTCTCGTTCAGCGTCGCTTCGACCCGCTTGCGCAGCTCGTCCGGCAGCCGCTTCGCCTCGGCCCAGAGCGCCTGCGGCACGGGCGGGTGCACCCGGTTCACCACGACCGCTGCGATCTTCAGGTGACTCTGCAGCAGCGTGGTGTGGAAGAAGACGGCCTCGTCGAGCCGTTCGGGCATCGGGCCGGTGACGAGCACGAACGAGGTGGTATCGGCCTCGAGCAGCGCGCGCGTCTGGTGCGCCCGTTCGCGGAAGCCTTCGTACATCGAGCTCATGTGCAGCATGAAGTTCGCCAGTTCCTGCAGCGTCTCGGTGCCGGTGAACTTCGAGATGGTCTTCGCGACGTAGC
>JAYUXE010000986.1:0-3351 GCA_043753165.1 Archangiaceae bacterium
CTGGTCGGGGTCTTCGAGTGGCACTGCGTGCAGCGCGTCTGAAGAATCGAGGTCACCGTCGCGTACGAGACCTTCGGCGCATCGCGGAACTTCGCCAGCTGCACGTCGGTGGGCCGATCGGCCCCGGTGAGCGCGACGACGCCGGCGAGCGCGGCGAAGAAGAGGCCGATGACCGCCGGGTTCGACTTCATCCGGAAGTTCATCAGGTACTTCAAGCTGACGCCGACGATCGCGAGCAGCGCGAACACCGCCCACGCGTGCCGGCTCGAGTACGTGCTCGGGAAGTGGTTGCTCAACATCGTGAAGAGCACCGGCAGCGTCATGTAGTGGTTGTGAACCGACCGGCCCTTGGCGCGAATGCCGTAGCGCGTGTCGACGGGAGTGCCGGCCTTCGTCGAGGCGATCATGTGCCGCTGCGAAGGGATGATTCGGAAGAACACGTTGAACGTCATCACCGTGCCCATCACCGCGCCCATGTGTAGAAACGCCGCGCGGCCGCTGAACAGGTGCGTGAGGCCGTACGCGAGCGCGACCAGCAGCCCGAACCAGACGGCAGCGAAGACGCGCTGATCTTTCGCCAGCGGCGTGCGCCACAGCGTGTCGTAGACGATGAACGAAACGGGAAGCAGGCCGAGGCTGATTGCCACCGCCTGGCCGTACGTGAGCTCGGCGACGGACTTGTCGATCAAGAAGGCCGAGCCGCCGAGGTAGTAGACGATGCCCAGCAGCAGGAAGCCGGTGAGGAAGGTGGTGTAGCTCTCCCACTTGAACCAATAGAGCTGCGCGGGCAGCTCGCCCAGCGTCTTGCGTTTCACCACTTCGTAGAAGGCGCCCGAGTGCGTCATCCACAGCTCGCCGGCCACTTCGCCTTCGCGCTTTTTCGTCGCGGGGCTGATGTGACTGTCGAGCCACATGAAGAGAAAGCTGTCGCCAATCCACATGATGGCGGCGATCACGTGGACCCAGCGGACGAGCAGGTTCAGCCACTCTTGAATGACCGGCATCACGCCCTGCTTTCTAGCCCGGCTGCCCCAAAGCCAGTGAGACTTAATGCCCCACGCGCGGGATCCGATCGGGCTGGTAAAACATCGCGTTCATGAACAACGAGCCATCGGCGTCGCTCGAGAAGCAGAACGTGCGCGCCACCCTCACCACGTCGGTGGGGCTCGGTCTGGCGGTGATCGCGGTGGTGGGGATCACGGTGTTGTCGCTGGCGGGCCAGCAGGCGCGCACCGAATCGGCCGAAGCGGTGAACCGCACGTTTCGGATGCTCGCCGACCTCGACAAGGTGCTGTTGCAGCTGCGCATGGCCGAGTCGGGCCAGCGCGGCTATCTGCTCACCAATGACGCCTCATATCTCGACGCGTACAGCAAGGGAGCCGATGCGGTCGCCGCGACGCTTTTGCAGGCAAAGAACGCGAAGCTGGATGACGACCTGACAAAACAGCTCGAAGGCCTCGAGCCGCTGGCGCGTGCAAAGCTTACCGAGCTGAAGTCGACCATCGATCTCGCCTCGAAGGGCGACCGCGAAGGGGCGCTGAAGATCGTCACCCACAACAGCGGCCACGCACTTCAGAATCAGATCGAGCAGCTGGCGGCGGCGATCGGGAAGCAGGCCAACGCCCGGCTGGCGCTGCGCGAAGCTGAGTGGGCAAAGGCGGCGAAGACTTCGGTCGCGATCGTGTGGGGCGGCGCGCTGCTGCTGCTCGTGATCCTCTTCGCGGCGGGCATCTTCATCAACCGCGAGTCGCGGGCGCGCGCAGAAGAGACGTGGGTCGCGACGGGTCAGCGCATCCTCGTGCAAGAGCTGCAGCAGGTCACGACGATGAAGTCGCTGGGACAGCGCGCATTGTCGACGCTGGCGCACACGCTGGGCGCGCAAATCGGGGCGCTCTATGTGGATCAGGACCTCGGCTTCCAACGGGTGGCCGGCCACGCGATGCGCGAGTCGGACGATTGGGTGAAGGCGGGCGAGGGACTGGTGGGGCAGGCCGCTCGAAACACCGACGCGACGATCGTGCGCGAGGTGCCGCCCGGGTACTTCGTCGAGTCGGGCACGGGCAAGGCGGTACCGCGTGAGCTCGTATTGATGCCGGCTGCGGCCGACGGGGTGGTGCAGGGCGTGATCGAGCTCGGCTTCTTCCAGCCGCCCGATGCGCCGCGGCTCGAGCTGCTGCGGCGGGCGTCGACGTCGATTGGCATCGCGATTCGCACCGCCCGTGATCGCGCCCGCGTGCAAGAGCTGCTCGAAGAGACGCAGCGCCAGTCGGAAGAGCTGCAGGCCCAGCAGGAAGAGCTGCGCGTGTCGAACGAAGAGCTCGAAGAACAGTCGCGCGCTCTCAAGGAACAGCAGGGGCGGCTCGAGAACCAGGCGGCCGAGCTCGAGACCACCAACGAACAGCTGTCCGACCACTTCCAGAAGCTCACCGCCCAGAAAGACGCGCTGCGCCGCAGCGAGGTCGAGCTGCAGGAAAAAGCCGAAGCGCTCGAACGGGCGAACCAGCACAAGAGCGAGTTCCTCGCCAACATGAGTCACGAGCTGCGCACGCCGCTGAACAGCTCGCTCATTCTCGCCAAGCTGCTGGGCGACAACCGCACCGGCAACCTCACCGGCGAGCAGGTGAAGTACGCCAACACCATCGAGTCGGCGGGCAACGACCTGCTGATGTTGATCAACGACGTGCTCGATCTGTCGAAGATCGAAGCGGGCAAGATTCAGATCACGGCCGACGCGCTGCCGGTGGCGCGACTCGTCACATCGCTCGAACGCACCTTTCGGCCCATCGCCGCCGAGAAGGGTCTGGTGCTCTCGTTCGAGGTCGCGCCCGACGCACCGCCGACGATCACCACCGACTCTCAGCGCGTGCAGCAGATCCTCACCAACCTGCTTTCGAACGCGCTGAAGTTCACCGAAGCGGGGCAGGTGTCGATGAAGGTGCGTGCGATCGCGGGGCGGATTGCCTTCGACGTTTCCGACACGGGCATCGGCATCCCGGCCCACCAGCAGGAAGCGGTGTTCGAGGCATTTCGGCAGGCCGACGGCAGCACGCACCGGAAGTACGGCGGCACCGGCCTGGGCCTTTCGATCGCGCGGGATCTGGCGCGAGCGCTGGGCGGCGATGTTGGCGTCGTCAGCACGCAGGGGCAGGGCAGCACATTCACGCTGCAGCTGCCGGTGACGTACGTCGCTGCGGTGGCCGAGGTCGAAGCGCCGCGGCCACCCCAGCCGATCGTGCACCGGCCGATGCAGCCGCTGCCGCCGCCTGCGGTGGTCGCAGTGGGCCCTGCCGTCGAAGACGACCGGGGCAAGCTGACGCCGAACACGCGGCATGTGCTGGTGATCGAAGACGA
>JAYUXE010000987.1:0-7803 GCA_043753165.1 Archangiaceae bacterium
CGCCGCAAATCGTGGATCGTGCCGCTGCAGCTGGCGATGGCGGCGAGCTGTTGCGTGGCAGCGTTTCTTCCGCCGAACGCAGCGCTGACTCCGCTGCTCGTCATCATCCTGCTGCTCAACCTCTTCGCGGCAACGCAGGACATCGCGGTCGACGGGTTGGCGGTCGAGCTGCTGGGTCCGGAAGAGCTCGGGCTCGGCAACGCCGCGCAGGTCGTCGGCTACAAGCTGGGGATGCTCACCGGCGGCGGGCTGCTGGTCGCCGCGAGCCGCTTCATCGGGTGGCAGGGGCTCTTCCTCGGCATGGCGGGCCTGTGCCTCGCGGTGATGCTGGCGACGTATCGGTTCAAAGAAACCGCGGCCGTCGCGCGCGAAATCGTCGAGGCCCCGAAGCTCAAAGAAGTGCTGGCCCGCATGGTCGCCGCGCTCAAGTTGCCGGGGGTCGGCTGGCTGCTCGTCTTCATCGCCACCTACAAGCTGGGCGAAGTGCTGGCCGACCGCATGTTCGGGCCGTTTCTCATCGACCACGGCATCGAACAGTGGCGCGTCGGCTGGTGGCTCGGCACGTGGGGCACCGTCACGTCGCTGCTCGGCTCGGTCGCGGGTGGAATTCTCGCGATGCGGGTGAAGCTGCTGCGCGCGATTGGGCTGGCCGCTTTGCTTCGGACGCTTCCCCTGATCGCGCAGTGGATGCTGACCGCGGGCTGGTTCGAGGTGAGCGCGTCGACCGTCATTCCCATCACCTGCGCCGAACACTTCTTCGGCGGCATGCTCACCACCGCGATGTTCGCGCTGATGATGTCGAAGGTCGACCGCCGCATCGGCGCCACGCATTACAGCGTGCTCGCCAGCGTCGAGGTGATCGGCAAGTCGATCACCGGGCTGTCGTCTGGCTGGCTCGCCGACCGCACGTCGTACGCCACCGTCAACGCGGTCGCTGTCGTCGCGTCCTTCGCATTTCTCTTCCTGCTGTTGCCGATGCGGAAGGCGGGAGGCCCCGATGAAGTGGTGGTCCCCGCCCAGCAGGTGGGCTAACGAAGCCTCCATGAAATTCACGATTCTCTTCGTCGCCCTGGCGTTGGTCGGTTGCGGAAGCAGCAGCAGCACCACCGGCAGCACCGGCGGCGGAAGCGGCACCGGCGGCGGGGTGGGCACGGGCGGCGGAAGCGGCACCGGCGGAGGGGTGGGCACGGGCGGCGGAAGCGGCACCGGCGGCGGAATGGCTGCGACGGGTGGCACGGGTCTCGTTCGCATCCAGCAGACCGCGACCAACGTCGCCGTCGTCCGCAGCGCCACGGCTTCCTTCTACGTGAACGCCGGGCCCACGATGCTGCCGGGCGGCGCGCTGAGCTGCGTGAAGACCCAGTCAGGCAGCTGCGTGGTGGAAGACTGCACCCAGGACGGCGGCACGGTGTTCTTCGACGCCGGCATCAAGACGACCGCGGGGACGTTGACGATCGAGGTCGGCAACGACGGCGGGCACGAGCTCCCATTCCTCGCTGGCTCGGGCATCTACAACGGTCAGAACCTCGGCATGGGCCAGTGGTGGAATGGGGGTGAGACGATCTCGATCACCGCGACGGGCTCGACGGACGGTGGAACTCCCGCCTTCACGAAGACCCTGCCGGCCCCGACGCTGCTCGTCTTCTCATCGCCCGCTGCCGACGCCGGCACGCTGACGGTGACGCGAAACATGCCGTTCACCCTGACCTGGGCCGCGGGAACCGGCACCGCGAAGATCACGCTGCAGACCGGCTCGACGTCGATGGGCCACGCGTTGACCGTGACCTGCACCGCCAACGCGAACGCGGGAACTTTCACGGTTCCCGCCGCAGTGACCAACCAGCTCGTGCCCACCAATGCGGGCTCCGTGGCCGTCGTCAACGAGTCGACAGCGATGGTCGCGGCGGGCAGCGCGATGATTCAGACTTCCGCCTTGTCGGCCTCGAAGACCTGGACGGCGAACGTCCCCTGACCCCGTGAGCGACGAGCTGGAAGACGCGCTGCAGGACATCGACGCCGGCGGAGGCTCGCCGGTGTACCTCTTGTGGGGTGAAGAGTTCCTCGTTCGCAAGGCGGCCGAGACGCTGATCGACAAGCTCGTGCCCGGCGCGTCGGCGGGCCTGAACCTCGTCACCATGGACGGAGCGTCACCCCGCGACGTCGCAAACGAGCTCGCCACGATGGCGATGTTCCCCGGGCCCAAGGTCGTCTTTCTGCGCGACCCTGAATTTCTCGCACCGAAGAAGGGGCGCGTCGATGCGCTCGGCAAAGCGCGCGATGCGTGGAAGAGCAACCGCAAGAAGGAAGCCGCCCGTCGCGTCCTCTCGCTTGCCGCACGCGCAGGGTGGGGCGTGGGCGAAATCGACCCTTCGGCGAGTGGCGCTCCGAAGGTCGACGATTGGGATCGCGAGCTCGGCGTGCAGCTGGCCGACGTCGACGTTCAGTTCCTGAAAGACGTGGCGCAGTTCTGCGCGGAAGAAGGAATCAGCGCGCCGCAGAACGACGACAGCGCGTTGACGGACTTGTTGGTGAAGGGCGTTCCGAAAGGACACGCGCTCGTGATCGCCGCAACCGACATCGAAGCGAAGAGCCCGTTCATCAAGCTGGTGAAAGACAAGGGCACGCTGATCGAACGAAAGGTCGCGGCCAAGCTCAAAGACCTGAACGTCGGCGAGTTCGTGGTCGAGACGCTGAAGCCCTACGGCAAGAAGCTCGTGGGCCCTGCGCTCGAGAAGCTGAAAGACCGCGTCGGCGGAAACATGCGGTTGTTGCAGTCAGAGCTCGTGAAGCTCGCGCTCTACACCGAGGCGCCCGAGATCAAGCTGCGCGACGTCGAGCTGCTGGTCGGCCACGCGCGCGAAGAAGAGTTTCTCGAGATGTCGGACGCGCTGCAGAAGCGGAACTTCGAGGGCGCGCGTAAGTACGTCGGCGAGGCGCTGGCGCAGGGCTCCGCGTCTCTGCAGCTGCTGGGAGCGATCACTTCCGTCGTCCGCACGCTGCTGACCAACTTCGAGCGCATGGTGCAGCTGTCGGGCGGCAAGCCGCCGAAGAACTACAACGACTTTCAGGCCCGCGTGTTTCCGCAGATCGAAGCCGAGTCGAAGGCCGCGAAGGTCCGCGTGCCTCACCCGTACGCCGCGTTCATGGGCATGCAGGCCGCCGCGGGCTACGGCCGCAAGGAACTGCTGCGCGGCATGGTGAGCTGCGCCGAAGCCGACCTGGCGCTGAAGCTCGGGGGTGGCGAGCTCATTCTCGAACGCCTGCTGTGGACTTTGTGCGGCCGCGCCTCTGCCTGGGAGTCAGGCTTCTCGACCATTCGCCGTGAGCAGGAACGGTAAACACCCATGTCAAAACGCACCCTCGTCACCTGCGCACTTCCCTACGCCAATGGGCCGATTCACCTCGGCCACATGGTCGAGCACATCCAGACGGACATCTGGGTTCGGTTCTTGAAGTCATGCGGTGAAGACGTCCTCTTCCTCTGCGCCGATGACACGCACGGCACCCCCATCGAGCTCAACGCGCAGAAGCTGGGCCTGAAGCCGGAAGACTTCGTGGCGCGCTACAGCGTCGAGCACCAGAAGGACTTCGCCGACTTCGGCATCGGCTTCGACTACTACCACTCGACCAACTCGCCCGAGAACAAGCACTACGCCGAGCTGATTTACGGCCGCTTGAACGAGGCGGGCCTCATCGCGCGGCGCGACATCGAGCAGGCCTACGACGAGAAGGCCGATCGCTTCCTGCCCGACCGCTTCATTCGCGGCACGTGCCCGAACTGCATGACGGCCGATCAGTACGGCGACGCGTGCGAGAAGTGCGGCGCGACCTACGGCCCGAAAGAGCTCATCGACCCGAAGTCGGCGATCAGCGGCCTGCCGCCCGTGTGGAAGAGCTCGCTGCACCTCTTCTTCAAGCTGCCCGCGATGGGCGACTTCCTCAAAGACCTGATCGCCAGGCCCGAGTTCATGAACGCCGGGCATGCGAGCCAGCTGCAGCAGTTCTTCGGCAAGGGCCTCGCCGACTGGGACATCAGCCGCGACGGGCCCTACTTCGGCTTCGCGATTCCCGGCGAGACCAACAAGTTCTTCTACGTCTGGCTCGACGCGCCCATCGGCTACATCTCGGCCACCGAGAAGTGGGCGAAAGAGACGGGCAAAGCGAAAGACGCGCTCGACTACTGGGCAGAAGACAGCGGCGCCCGCATCGTCCACGTCATCGGCAAGGACATCGTCTACTTCCACTGCCTGTTCTGGCCGGCGGTGCTGAAGGTCGCGAAGCTCAAGCGGCCCGACAAGGTCCACATTCACGGCCACCTCACGGTGAACGGCGAAAAGATGAGCAAGTCGCGCGGCACGTTCATCAACGCGCGCCCGTACCTCGACGTGCTCGACCCCAGCTACCTGCGCTTTTATTACGCGACGCTGCTCGGGCCGGGCGCCGAAGACCTCGACTTCAGCCTCAACGAGTTCCGTCAGCGGGTGAACGCCGAGCTGGTGAACAACCTGGGCAACCTCGCGAACCGCACGCTGTCGCTGCTCGCGATGCCCGATGCTGGCAAGACGCTGAGCCCGGCAGGCGAGGGTGAAGGCAAGCAGCTGGTCGAGGCCGCGCTGAAGCGGGTGCACGAGGTGCGCGAGGCCTTCGAGCGCTTCGACTACCGCGCGGGGATGAAGGTCATTCTCGAAATCGGCCAGTCGGCGAATCAGTTCCTCACGAAGCACGAGCCGTGGAAGTCGAAGAAGACGAACCTCGAAGGAGCGCGGGCCGTGTTGTCCGACGCGGCCGAGATTGCCTACCTCGTCGCCGCGCTGCTCGAGCCCGTCGTGCCGCGTCTGGCTGCCAGTCTGTTCTCGCAGCTCAACGCGCCCAGGCTCACCTTCGCCACGTTGCAGACCGCGACGTACCCGCTGCTCGATCGCACGCGGCCCATTGGCGACCCGTCGCCGCTCATCAACCGGATGGAGGAAGCCCAGGTGTCGACTTTGATTCAGACCGTCGCTGTTCCCGAGGCGCCCGTCGCCGCTGCGCCGAAGCCGCCGGCCGCCCCCGTCGCAGAAATCGATTACGCCGACTTCGCGAAAGTGCAGCTGAAGGTCGGCAAGGTGTTGGCGTGCGTAAAGGTGCCGAAGGCCGACAAGCTGCTGCAGCTCACGGTCGACGTCGGCGAAGCGGCCCCGCGAACGATCGTGTCGGGAATCGCCGAGGCGTACACGGCCGAAGCGGTGATCGGAAAGAGCGTGGTGGTGGTGATGAACCTGAAGCCGCGCGCCCTGAAGGGCATCGAGAGCCGGGGCATGATCCTGACCGCAGGGGCGGGCGGCAAAGACCTGGTGCTGCTCGACCCGGGCGCGATGGCCCCGGGCGCGGACGTGAAGTGACACAAGACTGGCGCACCGCGCGCGACACTGCGCTCTTCAAGCTCGAGAACGAGAAGGAAGCGCCGCTGCGCGCGGAAGCCGTCGACACGCTGTGCGATCTCGCCGACGAGGCGCCGGCTGAACTGAAGGCAGAGTTCGCTTCGACACTGGTGCGGATGCTCGCCGACAAGCAGTCGGACGTGCGGTGCGGCGGCATGGCGATGGGCGCGGTGATTCTGCCGCCCGAGGAAGCCGAGTCGTTGCTGGTGCGCCATCTGACCGATCGCGATGTCCAGGTGCGCACCGAGGCGACCGGGCGGCTCGCCGACCTCGTTCGTCCGTCCGCCCGTGGGGCGTTGGCTGCGGCGATGAACGACGAAGTCTTCGCGGTGAAGTTCGAGGCGGCGCGCGGAATGGCGGCGCTGAAGCACTCGGCCGGGCTCGAGATCCTGCTCGAGGCGCTGGGCAACGTCGACCTTCGGTTTCGAGCAGCGTCCGCGCTGGCCGAGCTGGGCGACAAGGCGGCGCTGCCCGCGCTGCAGAAGGCGTTCGCAAAGTGGTTCCTGCCGGCGTTCGACCGCACGCAGATTGCCGCCGCCCTGGCGAAGCTCGGTGACGCCAGCGCGGTGCCGCACCTCTTCAAACGCACCGCGAAGACGTGGAGCGTGGATCGCGCAATGGCGATCGAGCTGCTGGGCGAAGTGAAGGCGCCGGGCGCGCGCGAACGCTTGCTCGAGATTCTGAAGGACCCGGCCGACTGGGCCCGCGGAGCAGCCGCTCGCGGCCTCGGCCGCCTCGGCGACCTCGACGTGCTGCCTGCCCTCGACGCGGTGCTCGCCGAAACCGCCGCGACCGATGATCTCAAGCTCGATGTGGCCGAAGGCCTTTGGCTGCTGCCTGGCGCCGAAGGCCGCGCGCGCTTGAACAGCCTCACGTTGTCTTCCCCCGAAGCCCGCGCCGAGCTCAGCGCGCTGCTGGCCCAGCCCCGCCCATGATCCTGATCGACGCCCACTGCCACCTCGAGACCAAGGACTTCCCGACTCCGGGCGATGCGATTGCGCGCGCACGCAGCGCCGGCCTTCACCACGCGATCGTCGTCGGGCTGATGCAGAAGTCCGGCGACTTCGGCAACGCGATCGAAGTCGCCGCAGCGCACCCCGACTTTCTGACGCCCACGATGGGCATTCATCCGCACGACGCGGTGAAGGCGACGGCCGAAGACTGGGCGACGCTCGAACGGCTGTGCGCGCTTCCGCAGGTCTGCGCGGTGGGCGAGACGGGGCTCGATTTTTTCTACAACCACTCGCCCCACGAAGTTCAGGCCAAGTGCTTCCGGCGTCAGTGCCAGCTCGCGAAGTCGCTGAAGAAGCCCGTCGTGATCCACGTGCGCGACGCCCACGCCGAGTGCTTCGAGATCTTGAAGAGCGAAGGCATGTCGTCCGGCCAGATTCACTGCTTCACCGGCAACACCGACGACGCGCGCCGGTACCTCGGGCTCGGCTTCCACATCTCGGTGTCCGGCGTCGTCACGTACAAAAAGACCGAGGCGCTGCAGGCCGCCGTCGCGTTCACCCCGCTCGACCGTTTGCTCGTCGAAACCGACAGCCCATTCCTCGCTCCGATTCCGCACCGCGGGAAGAAGAACGAGCCGTCGTTCGTCGCGCTCACCGCCGCGAAGGTCGCCGAGCTGCACGGCCGCGACGCAGACGAAGTGGCCTTGATCTGCGCCCAGAACACGAAGGCGCTGTTCGGGCTCGGCGTGGCGCTGCCGTAGCCTCGCGGCGGCGGCCCCGCTATTCCGGCGCGCCGGCCATCTCGTGCTCGACCTCTCGGGCGATGACCTCGAGATCCTTGTCGGCGTGGGGCGCTTCGGTGAGCAGGGTCTCGGGTTCCCACGAGAACTCGGCCTGGGTGAGGGCGAGCATGCCCGCCACTGCGGCCTCGGCATTCTTCCCGGCGTAGGTCGCGTACACCGCGCGCCCCTTCTCGATGTGCACGAACCCTTCTTGCGGCCCGTTGCGCACCAGCAGGCGGCCTGTCTTCTTTCCTTTGCCCAAAAGCTTCGCCAGCTCGGGCGCCGCGAGCTCGTCGAAGCTTCCGCGCACCGTCTTGCCCGGCCCGCCGTTCTCGAGGCGATCCACGTACAGGCCCTTCACCGCGTCGGCCGCGTGGTCCGGGTTGATGGGCGTCGGCACGAACGCAGACATTCCGACGTTCGCCAGCCGGTCGCGCGTCTGCGGATCCGTCGGCTCGCCGACGACGATGATTGGAATCGACGCGCTCTCGGGCCGCGCGCGCACGAAACCCGCGAGGTTCACCAGGTCCTGCACGCCGTACGCGAGGCCCACGACGATCGTGTCCGCTTCGCCCGCGAGCACCGCGTCGACGATGCCGTCGAGCTTGATCACCGTGTGCACGACGAGGCCGAGCTTGTTCACCGCGT
>JAYUXE010000988.1:0-7790 GCA_043753165.1 Archangiaceae bacterium
ACGCGGCGCAGGTTGGCCGAGCCGGGCACCGCTTCGACATTCAGCGTCTGCGGGTCGAGCTCGAGCTTGTCGAGGATTCGGCCTTCGGGCCACGTCTTGTTCGGCTCACCGTTCACCGCTTCGCGGCCCGGGGCGTAGCTGTAGAGCTCGAGGCGATCGAACTGCGCCCACTCGAGCGTGGTGACGTCGACTGAAATCTCGACGCCTTCCATCGCAGCGGCCGAGAGCTTCACCGTGCCGCCGATGTCGACTTCCGGCCCGTCGGCGACGCCCGCCGCGTTGGTCTTCCGCGCGGTGACCTTCAAGAACGGACCATTGCTGATGAAGGCTTCGCGCTTGCGAATCGCGTCGGCGAACAGCGTGGGCGTGATGGCGGAAGGCGCGTCGACGCCGACCTTGAGCCACGTGCGCGAGTACCCGCCCGACGAAGTGAGCGCTTCGTGAGAATCGGAAACGCCAGTCGCCGTGCGCACCGTGCCGCGGCTCATGAACGTCATCCAGTCGTTGACGACTTCGAGGTCGGGGTTCGGGCCGTTCGCGCACTCGAGCCCATCGAAGCCATCTGCGAAAAGCTTCGTGTTGGTGGCCGTCGCGTCGGGCGCCGGCACCATGCGGAAGTCTTTCGGGTCGGCGTGGCTCGCGAGCGTGGCGGTGTCCACTTTCAGCTGCGACAGCGCCCCATTGTTTCCGCGCGGGTGGTTGATCTGCACCACGTTCGTCTTGAAGTACGCCTTCAGCTGGGGAAACAGCTCGCTCAGGCGCAGCGTCGGCCCTTCGCCGCCTGCGTGGTCGAACGCGCCGCCGTTGCCGCCCTTCGTCTCGTCGCGCGTGATGGGCCAGGTGTTGAAATGGCCGTGGTCGAACGAGGTGACCTCTTCGCCGATGATGGTGCCCATCAATTCCTTCGCGCCCATCTGCTCGACCAGCGGCGCGTAGTCGGTGATGAACTCGTGGTCCGTCGACACCAGCACGTCGACGCCTTCGGCGAGGAAGTTGGCGACGCGGCGTTCGTTCGGCACGAGGCTGTCGCTGCTGGCGATCGCGTGCACGTGAAGATCGGCCGACATCCAGCCCGGGGTGTCGAGCACGCGCGAGATGACCGCGGTGACCGCGCCGTTCGCGGCGGTGAGGTCGACGCGCTTACCGGTCAGCGGCCAGGTGTTGGGCCAGACGCTGTACTCCGGGCCACGCGAGACGACGACGTCGTACTCACCCGGAGGAAGGGTCAGCTCGAGCTTGCCGTTCACGGGGACGAAGCCGATCGCGGCCGCTGCGCCGGCGGTGGCCTCGAGCAGGATGTGGCGCTTCCACGTCGCGCTGCTGAACGGACACGGCACCGCGACGCACTTCACGAACACCTTCGCGGGCACGGGCAGGCCGGCGGTGTCGGCGACGTTGATGGAAAGCGTGCGGCCCTGCGACAGCGACAAGTCGGCCGTCTTCGTCGCGCCCGCGGTCACTGCCACCTGCGACGACGGCCCGATGAGCAGGCCTTCTTTGGCCGCGCTCACCGTGTACGTCGCGGGCACCAGGTTCGCGCTGCCCTTCCCCATCGCGTCCGTCTCGATCACGGTGACGAGCAGGTCATTGGCGTCGACGACGGCGACGCGCGAGAACGCAGCGACGGCTCCCGCTGCGTCTTTTGTCGTCACTTCCAGCTTGCCGGTCGTCGCCCCGTCGATCGCGAGAAACTCGCTGGTGATTCCGGCGAGATCGCGCGCGACGAGCATGTCGCGCAGGTAGACCTTCTGCGAGCCCGGCCGAATCAGCACCGTGCCCGGGCGGTTGCGCGCGTCGGGGTCGGTGTAGCTGAGCACCCCGGCGATGTCCTTGCCCTCGACGATGCTGCCGACGACACCGCCGTAGACGAGCGTGGCGTTGGCGACGACGGGGACGGCTGGATCCGCGAGGGTGTAGCTGCGGACGCCGTACGCCAGCCCGCTGCCCTGCGCGCCGACCCACTTGCTGCTGTCGATGAGACAGTCGCCGTTGCCGAGGCCCTTCGCGCAGCCGCCCGGGTTGAAGATTTCGACCGCTCCGTTGAAGTCGTAGAGGTCGATGAGGGGGAAGCTCGCGGGGTTGACTCCGTCGTTGCAGTACGCGGTGAGAATTCTCACGCGCGACTGGCCGGGCGAGAGCACGTGGTACGTCGTGATGCGCAGTGGCACCGCCTTGTCGGGGTCGATGACGAAGGTGACGTTGCCGAGGTTCGCCTGAACGATGCTCTTCAAGTTGAAGAGGTCGTGCGGCACGTCTTCGCCGGTGGACGCGACGATCGCGCTGCCGCCGTTGGACCCATCAGAAAGAATCTCGACGTTGTCGATGCGCGCGACGCGGCCCAGCGAGTGGAGCACGGACATGCGGCCGAACTGATCTTTCCCCGGCTGGCCTTCCGGCCGCACGAGGTCGGCGTCGATGATGGCCCCCCCGTACAGCACCGGGCCGACCTGCCGGCCGGGCTGTTCGATGATGACGCGGACCTTGTCGTTCTTCAGCAGCACGTCGCCGAGGCGGCCGGTGGGCGTCTGGCCTCCGATGAGCTGCGACGGCGCGTTGATGACGCTGGCCGAGGCACCGGTGCCGGTGGCGGCGCTGATTTTCAGTGCGGCGAGGTCGACTTCACAGCGCTTCGGCTTCGTGCCGGCGTCGACGACAGGCTCTTCTTTCTTCGGGCAGCCGGTGAGGAGGAAAGCGAAACAGAGGGCCGAGACGAAGGGTGCGCGCATTGCGCCCGCTTTTACTTCAAGCGAGCAGCGCGTTCATCTGGTCGGTCGTGATGGCCAGCCCTTCACCTTGCGCCGACTTCATGACGCGCAGCGCCGCAGCCTTCGTGAAGACGCCGTCTTTGTAGAGCTGGGCCGCGGCCTGGGCGTAGTTCTCGACCAGGTGCTGGCCTTCGACGCGCTGCGGGTTCACGGTCGCGTTCACCTTGTGGATGAAGACGGCGGTGACCTGGTCGGGGTACTTCGCGGCGATTTCCCGGTAGACCTCGGGGTCCTTCGCGAGCGTGTCGCCGAAGAGCACGAACTTCTGGCCGGGGTTCGCTTCGAACAGCCGCGAGATGTCGCGCACCTTCTCGGGCTGGGCGACCCACGGCAGCTGCGAGATGCCGGTGTCGATGCTCCCGGCGGGAAGCTCGTGGGTGTCGAGGTAGGCGGGGACGGTGACCACGCGGTCGGGCGAGCGGGCGGTGACGTAGTGCACGTCGCCGGCGGTGCCCGACTTGCCGAACTCGAGCTCGCGGTAGAGCGCGGCGATGCCGGGGTACGGCGCGGGCACCACGCCGTTCTTCTCGGGCGGAATCACCGTGCTGTCGAGGTCGCTGACCACGCCCTGCTCGACCTTCGGCGACGACTTGAGCAGGAAGCCGAAGTCGGCGTTGAACTTGGCCAGCAGCTTCATGTCTTCTGCGCTGAGCTTCCCGTCTGCGCCCGCCACCGACTTCGCGGCCGCGAGCGCCAGCTTCTCGCCCGCCTTCAGTGCGGTGGCGACCGAGGTCGACGACCTGGCCTTCGTGGCGGTGAAGACGTCCTGCATGTTGTCGGCGGCGAGCTTCGCGGCGCCCGTGAGCCCAGACGTGTTGGCCGCTTCGGCCTTGCTCAGCTTGCCGTCCGTGCCCGAAAGCTTTTCGACCGCGGGGCGCAGCACGTCTTCCGTCCAGGTCCGGGCGAAGGCTTGCGGCGTCGGGTTGGCCTGGAGCTTTCGCATGAAGGGTTGTCGCGGACCCCTGTGGGCGAGTTGCTTACATTTGTGTATCGTGAGGCAGCAGATTCAACCCGGAGGGGCTCGGGTTTCAAGTCCTCGAGGCCCAATGGAGAAACGAAGAAACCGCCGGTACAGCAAGCGCTTCAAGGTGCGTTTCGGCGTGAAAGAGCTGAGCGCCACCGGCTTCACGAACGACATCTCGGCGACGGGCATGTTCGTGGTGACGACGACGACGATGAGCATCGGGGCGCGGGTCCACGTCGAGGTGACGGTGGACGAGGACGAGAAGCTCTTCTTCGAAGGGGCGGTGGCACGGTTGACGCTGGTCGCTCCGGAGTTGCGGCAGATCATGAAGGGCGGGTTCGGCCTGCGCTTTCTCAGCGGCTCCGAGCTGATGGGCGAGATGGTGCCGCACCTGCGCGACAAGACGCGCATCGTGCTCACCTACCCGACGCAGAAGGGCTTCTTGAACGCGTACGAGAACGAGCTGCGCCGGGGCGGCTGCTTCGTGTGGACGGCGACGCACTACCCGGTGAACAGCATCGTGCACCTGGAAATCGACCTGGACTTCGCGAACCGCAACGTGGCCTTCGAGTGCCGGGTGATGCACGTGGTGACGGGGGAAGACGGCCGGTTCGGCACCGCGCTGATGTTCCTCGACCAGGCGTCGGCAAGCGCGGGACTTTCGGGCCTGACGGGAAAATGAGACGTGACTGAGCCCGGCCCTGAGGTGGCCTCATTTACCGAGGGGGAGTCGCTGAAAGCGACTGAGGGCGAGGGAACAATAAAAAAGGGCAGTTCAGCGACCAGTCTCCAACCCCAGAAATCGGTTGTGTCGATCGCGCCTCGCTTCAGAGGAGTACCTTCCTTGCGGCGTCTCGGCCTCGCCTCAAATCCCGGCGCGATCCGCGTCGACACAACCGATCTCTGGGGTTAAATCCCCGGCCCATGAGCGACAGAATCCGCAAGGCCGCCGTGCTGGGAGCAGGAGTGATGGGCAGTGGCATCGCCGCCCATCTCGCCAACGCAGGAATCCCGGTCATCCTCCTCGACATCGCGCCGCCCGACGGCAGCTTGCCGAAGAGCAAGTTCGCGCTGAACGCGCTGCAGAACTTGAAGAAGCAGCGCCCCGCGCCGCTGATGACGCTGCAGGCGCTGTCGTTGATCGAAGCGGGAAACTTCGACGATGACATGCAGAAGATCGCCGACTGCGACTGGGTGGTCGAGGTCGTCAAAGAAGACATGGCGGTGAAGCAGGCGCTGTTCGCGAAGGTCGAGAAGCATCTGTCGCCGACGGCCATCGTCTCGAGCAACACGTCGGGCCTGTCGATCAAGGGCATGACGGAAGGCCGCAGTGAGGGCTTCAAGAAGCGCTTCCTCGTGACGCACTTCTTCAACCCGGTTCGCTACATGAAGCTGCTCGAGCTGGTGTCGGGCGAGCAGACGGACCCGAAGGTCGTCGCGCGCCTGGCGAAGTTCGGCGAAGAGACGCTGGGCAAGGGCATCGTCTACGGCAAGGACACGACGAACTTCATCGCGAACCGCATCGGCACGTACGGGATGATGGCGACGCTGCAGCACATGGACGAAGCGGGGCTCGTCATCGAAGAAGTCGACAAGATTTTCGGGCCGCCGCTGGGCAAGCCGAAGTCGGCAATCTTCCGCACGGCCGACCTCGTCGGCCTCGACACGTTCCTGCACGTCACGACCAACTGCTACGACTCGCTGGTTAACGACGAAGAGCGCGAGACCTTCAAGCCGCCCGAGTGGCTGAAGAAGATGGTCAGCAAGGGAATCCTGGGCGACAAGTCGGGCGGCGGTTTCTACAAGAAGAACAAAGGCGGCGAAGGCGAGAAGGAAATTCTCGCGCTCGACCTGAAGACGCTGGAATACCGCGCGCAGGGCAAGGTGCGGTTCGAGTCGCTGGGCGCGGCGAAGAACGTCGAGTCGTTGCCCGAACGCATCGCGGTCGTGCTGAACGGCACGGACAAGGCGGCGAAGTTCGCAGAAAAGGTGACGATGGCGACGCTGGCGTACTCGTCGCGGCGGCTCGGTGAAATCGCCGACGACTACGTGAACATCGACAAGGCGCTGCGCTGGGGCTTTGCGTGGGACGTGGGCCCGTTCGAGACGTGGGACGCGTACGGCGTGCAGAAGGGCGTCGACCGGATGAAGGCGCTGGGGCTGAAGGTCGCTCCATGGGTCGAAGAGATGCTGGCCTCGGGGCGCAAGGGCTTCTACGCGGACGACGACACGTTCTGGGACGTGAAGGCGAAGAAGGCGGTGAAGATTCCGCGCTCGCCGCGCCAGGTCACGGTCGAGCTGCTCAAGCGCGGGAAGAAGCCGCTTTTGACCAACGAGTCGGCGAGCCTGCACGACATGGGCGACGGCGTGCTGCTGCTCGAGTTCCACTCGAAGATGAACACGGTGGATGACCAGAACACCGCGCTGATGCACCAGGCGATCGACGAGGCCGAGAAGAACTTCCGTGCGCTCGTCATCGGCAACGACGGCGCGAACTTCGGAGCCGGCGCGAACATCGGCGCCCTGCTGATGCTGATCAGCGCCGAAGAGTGGGAAATGGTCCGCAAGATGATTGCCGAGTTCCAGACCGCGAATCAGCGGCTGCGCTACTCGTCGATTCCCGTCGTCACTGCCCCCTTCCAGCTCACCCTGGGCGGCGGCGCGGAAATTACGATGGCCGGCAACGCGATTCAGGCCGCGTCCGAGCTGTACATGGGCCTCGTCGAAGTGGGCGTCGGCTTGATTCCGGGCGGCGGCGGCAACCTGCAGCTGATGCGCAACGTCTTCGGAGCGGCCGCCGGCAGCAAGGACTTCGACCCCCTGCCCTTCTTGAAAAAGCTGTTCCTCACCATCGGCACCGCGAAGGTCGCGACGTCGGCGGAAGAGGCGCGCGAGGCGGGCTTCCTGTCGGCGCAAGACGGCATCTCGATGAACCGCGACTTCCTGCTGTCGGACGCGAAAGAACGCGCGCTGGGCATGGCGAAGGCGGGCTTCCGGCCGCCGCGGCAGACGAGCTTCTACCTGCCGGGCAAGAGTGGGGCCGCCACCATCGACATGCTGCTGTACGACATGCAGCTGAACCACCAGATCAGCGAGCACGACCGCCACATCGGCAAGAAGCTCGCGTCGGTGCTCACGGGTGGCGACACCTCGGCGGGTTCGCTGGTCACCGAGCAGCAGCTGCTGGAGCTCGAGCGCGAAGCCTTCCTCTCGCTGTGCGGCGAGAAGAAGACGCAGGAACGCATCATGTTCATGCTCGAGAAGGGCAAGCCGCTGCGGAACTAACTTTCTTCACAAGGAAATCACTTCAATGCCCGACCGCATCGTCATTGCCAGCACTGCCCGCACCCCGTTCACCCGCGCCAACAAGGGCGAGCTCAAGGACACGCGTCCCGACACGCTCGCGGCGCACGTCATCAAGGAAGCCATCGCCCGCGTCCCCGGCCTCAAGGCGGGCGACGTGGAAGACATCGTGCTCGGCTGCGCGATGCCGGAAGCCGAGCAGGGCATGAACGTGGCGCGCATCGCCGGCATGTTGGCGGGCCTGCCGGACACGGTGCCGGGGATGACGATCAACCGGTTCTGCGCGTCGGGGGTGCAGTCGATTGCGCAGGTCGCTCAAGCCATCACTGCGGGCCAGTACAGCATCGGCATCGCGGGCGGCGTCGAGTCGATGTCGATGATTCCGATGGGCGGCAACAAGGTGTCGGCCAACCCCGAGCTGATGGAACAGCACCCCGAGGTCTACACGTCGATGGGCGCGACGGCCGAGAAGGTGGCGGCGAAGTTTGGCGTGTCGCGCGAAGACCAGGACGTGTTCGCCAACGACTCGCAGGCGAAGGCGACGAAGGGCCGGACGAACGGGAATCTGAAGGACGAGATTGCGCCCATCACGGTGAAGGTGTTCGACGAGAACGGCAAGCCGCAGACGGTGACCGTGTCGGACGACACCATCGTTCGCGCAGAGACGACGCTCGAAGGCTTGAAGAAGCTGAAGCCTGCGTTCGACGCGAAGGGCACGGTGACGGCCGGCAACGCGTCGCCGCTGACGGACGGCGCGG
>JAYUXE010000989.1:0-7788 GCA_043753165.1 Archangiaceae bacterium
ACCCTTCGCGCCCCGCGCCGCTGGGAAAAACTGCTCATCGACGCCGCCGTCATCAGGGGCCGCAGCCGCTGGGAAAAGCGCCTCACCGCCCTCGGCGAAAAGTTCAAACGCGAACGCGCCGCGCCCGACGTCAGCGACGCAAACGCCCTTCGGCTCACCCGCCAGCTCGCCGACCTCGCCGCCTTTCGCGACTACGCGCTGCCCCTGCTCGACCTGCTCATCGCGCTGCCGGCCTCCGCGCCCTGGGCCGAATGGCTGCAGCGCCTTTCTGTTCTCGCCTCGCGCTCGCTGCGGCACCCGCAACGCGTGCTTTCGCTTCTTCAAGAGCTCGCGCCCATCGGGGTCGTCGGCCCCGTGGGTCTTCGGGAAGTTCGCCTCGTTCTTTCTCAGCGCCTGCTCGAGCTCACGCGCCCTTCGACCGGCCGCCGCTTCGGCAGCGTCTTCGTCGGCCCAATCGACGCTGCGCGCGGCATGGGCTTCGACGTCGTCTTCATTCCGGGGCTGGCAGAGCGCATTTTTCCGCAGAAGGTTCGCGAGGACCCCATCTTGCCCGACGCCGTTCGCCGTGTGCTCGGCCCCCAGCTCGAGACCGATACCGACCGCGTCGCGACCGAACGTCTGCAATTGCAGCTCGCCGTCGGCGCCGCGAAGTCGCGCGTCGTCCTCTCGTACCCGCGCCTCGACGTGCACGAAGGCCGCCCGCGCGTGCCTTCCTTTTACGGGCTCGAGGCCCTTCGCGCCGCCGAAGGAACTTTGCCCCGCTACGAAGAGCTGCGGCGCCGCGCCGAACGCGCCGTCGAAGCGCGCATTGGCTGGCCGGCTCCGAAAGACCCATCGACCGCGATCGACATCACCGAACGCGACCTCTCGGTGCTCGACGGTTTGTTCCGCAGTCCCACGCCGGCTCCGCGCGGCTCGGCCCGCTACCTCACCCAGGTCAACCCCTTCCTCGTCCGCGCCCTTCGCAACCGCTTCATGCGCGCGCAGCGGCAGTGGACCCCGGCCGATGGCCTGGTGAAGCCGTCGCCCGAAGCGCTCGCCGCGCTCGCGCCCCACCAGCTCTCGGCCCGCTCGTTCTCTGCCACGGCGCTGCAACACTTCGCGGCGTGCCCGTATCGGTTCTTCTTGAGCGCCATCGTTCGCCTCTCGCCACGCGAAGAACCCGTCGAGCTCGAGGAATTGGATCCGCTGCAGCGCGGCTCGATCGTTCACGAGGTGCAGTACGGCGTGCTGACGCGGCTCATCGAGAAGAAGGTGCCGCTCGATGAAGCGCACCTGCTCGACGCGCTCGATGAAATCGACGTCGTCCTCGCCGAAGTCGCGAAGCACTATGAAGAGACGTTCGCGCCCGCGATCGACCGCGTCTGGCAAGACAGCCTCGAGTCCATCAAGGCCGACGTGCGCGAGTGGATGCGCCGCACTGTGCAGCTCGCGCCGCAGTGGCAGCCGTGGAAGTTCGAGCTCGCGTTCGGCCTGGGCAACCGCGACCAGCAGGACGCCGACAGCCGGGCCGAGCCCGCGAAGCTTTCGGCCGGCCTCACCCTGCGCGGCTCCATCGACCTCGTCGAACGCAGCCCGAACGGCACGCTGCGCGCAACCGACTACAAGACGGGCAAGGCGCGCGCGGAAGCCGGCACGGTGCTCGGCGGCGGCAAGACGTTACAGCCCGCGCTGTACGCGCTGGCGTTGGAACAGCTCTTCCAAGGCTCGACCATCGAAGGCGGTCGTCTCTATTACTGCACGCAAGCCGGCGGCTTCAGCGAGGTCGTCATCCCGCTGGACGCCACCACGCGCAACGCGGCGAAGCAGGCCGTCGACGTCGTCGGCAAAGCGCTGGAAGTCGGCTTCCTTCCCGCCGCCCCCGCGCGCGACGAGTGCAACTACTGCGACTACCGTTCTCTGTGCGGCTCGCACGAAGAGCAGCGCGTGAAAGTGAAGTCGAAGACCGAGCTCGAAGGGCTCGACCAGCTGCGGGGAATGAAATGAGCCTCGCCGATTCCGAAGCGCGCCGTCGCATCGCGGAAGACCTCGACGCCACCCTCGTCGTCGAAGCAGCCGCCGGCACCGGCAAGACGACCGCGCTTGTCGGCCGCATCGTCGCCGTCATCGCGCAGGCCCACCACGGCGCGACGCTTGCCAGCCTCATCGCCGTCACCTTCACCCAGAAGGCCGCGGGCGAGATGAAGCTGCGGCTGCGCCAGGAGCTCGAAGACGCGCGACATGACACCCCCGTCACCTCGCCCGCGCACGCGCGGTTGGAACAGGCGCTTTCCGAGCTCGAGGTCGCCCGCATCGCGACCATTCACGAAGTCTGCGCCGACCTTCTTCGCGAGCACCCCGTCGCCGCCGGAGTCGACCCGCTGTTCGAGGTCGCGTCCGAGGAAGATTCCGGCGCGTTGCTCGACACCGCGTTCGACGCCTGGTTTCCAGCGGTGCTGCGCGAGCCACCCGAAGGCATTCGCCGGTTGCTGCGGCGCAGGTCGCGCCGACGCGATCAACTTTCGCCCCGCCAACAGCTTCGCAACGCGGCGATGCGGCTCGTCGACCACCGCGACTTCGATGGGCCCTGGCGCCGCGACGACTTCGATCGCGACATGGTGCTCGAGCTGATCGTCCCCGTGTTGCGGGAGCTCGGGGCGTATGCGGGGCAGGGCGCCCCCGACGATTACCTGCGGCACAACCTCGCCGAGATTCATCGCTTCGTGATGGACCTCGATCACCGCGAGGCCGTGGCGATGCGCGACTACGACGGGCTCGAGGCCGCGCTGGGCGAGCTGTCGCGGCACCGCAGCTGGACCTACAAGGGCTTCGGCGCCGACTACGCGCGCGGGGTGGCCCGTTCTGACGTGGTCGCGCGACGAGACGCCGTGAAGAAAGAGCTCGACGCGTTGCTTCAACGCAGCAACGCCGATCTCGCCGCGTGCCTTCACGCCGAGCTGCTTCCTCTGGTCGCGAAGTACGAAGAAGTGAAAGCGAAGTCCGGCAAGCTCGACTTCTTCGACCTGATGCTGCGACTGCGCGATCTGCTTCAGCGCAACCAAGCCGTTCGCGTCGACCTGCAGCAGCGCTTCACGCACCTCTTCGTCGACGAGTTTCAGGACACCGACCCCCTGCAGGCCGACATTCTTCGGCTGCTCGCCTCGTCGAGCCCGTCGGTCACCCATCCGGACCTCGCGATTCCCGTGCCGGGAAAGCTGTTCATCGTCGGCGACCCGAAGCAGTCCATCTACCGGTTCCGCCGCGCCGACGTGTCGCTGTACGAGCGGATGAAGAAGGGCCTCGTCGCCGCGGGCGCGTCGCAGCTCGACCTCACCACCAGCTTCCGGGCCGCACCGTTCGTGCAGCAGGCGGTGAACGCGGCGTTTGCTCCGCAGATGGGCGCGGGCACCGAGACGCAGGCGCGCTACGTGCCGCTGACGAGGCACCGCGAGCCGATTGCGAATCAGCCGTCGCTGATCGCGCTGCCCGTGCCGAAGCCCTACGCGCCGTACGGAAAAATCACCGGCCAGAGCATCGACGATTCCTACCCCCAGGCCGTCGGCGCGTTCGTCGACTTCCTGATTCGCACCAGCGGGTGGAAGGTGATGGAGTCCGGCGCGCTGGTGCCGATCGCGCCGCAGCACATCTGCATTCTCTTCAAGCGCTTCAAGGGGTGGGAAGGCGCCGACGTCACCCTCAAGTACACGCGCGCGCTCGAAGCCCGGCGCATCTCGCACGTGCTCGTCGGCGGCCGGTCGTTTCACGCGCGTGAAGAAGTGCTCGCGCTGCGCAACGCGCTGACCGCGGTCGAATGGCCGGACGACGAGCTCTCGGTGTACGCGACCCTTCGAGGTCCGCTGTTCGCGCTGTCGGACGACGCGCTGCTCACGTTCCGTTCGGTTGCCGGAAAGCCGGGAAAGCTGCACCCGCTGCGGCCGTACGACGCGAAGGATTTTCCGCCGGCGGCGAACGACGTGCTCGAAGGGCTGCACGTGCTGCGCGCGCTTCACGTCGGCCGCAACCGGCGACCGATTGCCGACACGATTGCGCAGCTGCTCGAGAAGACGCGCGCGCACGCCGGGGTCGCGTTCTGGACGGCGGGCGACCAGGCGCTCGCGAATCTGTCGCAGCTGACGGACCTCGCGCGGCGCTTCGAAGCAGGCGGCGGCCGTTCTTTCCGCGCGTTCGTCGATCGGTTGCATGCCGATGCAGAAGGCGGCACTGCGCCCGAAGCGCCGATTGTCGAAGAAGGAAGCGAAGGCGTGCGCATCATGACCGTGCACGGAGCCAAGGGCCTCGAGTTCCCCGTCGTGATTCTGGCGGACCCGACGGCTCCGCACAGTGGGCGCAAGCACCCGTCGCATTGGGTCGACGCCGACCAGAAGTTGTGGGCCGAACCGCTGGCGAACTGCGCGCCCGTCGAGCTCAATGAAAACGCCGCCGAGGTGCTGCGCCGTGAACGCGAGGAATCGATTCGGCTGGTCTACGTCGCGGCAACGCGCGCAAGAGACCTGCTGGTGGTGCCCGTCGTCGGCGACGCGAAGCAGGAAGGCTGGGTCGACGTGCTGCATCCCGCGCTGTATCCCAAGCCGGAAGACTGGCGAACGACGCGCGCTGCGCCCGGGTGCCCCGCGTTCGGCAGCGACTCGGTGGTCGAACGGCCTGACCGCGCGGCCCATTCGGTGTCGGTGATGCCCGGCCTTCACAAGCCGGAAGCGGGCGAACACGAAGTGGTGTGGTGGGACCCGAAGACGCTGGACCTCGACAAGTCGCATGGCGCCGGGCTTCAGCAGGACGAGGTGTTGCGCGACGACGCCGAGGGGAAGAGCTCCGCCGCGGGGCTCGCCGCGTTCAACGCGTGGGACCTGGCGCGCACCGGGACCCTGGCCGCGGGAATCCGGAAATCGATGAACGTCGTCACTGCGCGCGAAGCGGGGCTCGCGGTGTCTGCCCCAGTCGGTCACGAGTCCAGTGATGGCGTGCGCGCGGGCCGGCCCGGTGGCCGCAGGTTTGGAGCGCTCGTTCATGCCGCCCTCGCCGAAGTTCCGCTGGACGCGACGGCTGCGCAGGTTGCCGGGGTCGTCGAGCTCAAGGGCCGGTTGCTCGCGAGCTCGGAAGACGAAGTGCGCGCCGCGAAGAATGCGGTCGCCCATGCTCTGAAGCACCCGTTGTTGCGCGCCGCTGCCTCGAGCCGTTCGGTTCGCCGCGAGAGCCCGGTGTCGCTGCGGTTGAGTGACGGCTCGCTGGCCGAGGGCGTCATCGACCTCGCCTTCGCCGAAGGCGCCGGTTGGGTTGTCGTCGATTTCAAGACCGATGCCGAGCTCGAAGGCCCCCGCGCCGAGTACGAATCGCAGGTCTCCGTCTACGTTCAGGCAATCGCCCACGCGACTGGCAGGCCAACCCGCGGCGTCCTGCTGAGCGTCTGAGCTACGCGAACGTGACGTCGCGCTTTTTCACCTGAGGCTCGAGGAACTCGAGCAGCCGCGCGCCTTCGACCTTTGCTTCTTCGCGCTGCGCCTTCGTGACCGCGCCGAACGCGCGAACCGAAAGCACCGCGGCCGTCTTCGTCGCCTTCACGTTCCACGTCGCGGCAACCCGCCCATCGACGAGAACCGTCGGCAGAATCTGCAGGTTCTTCGTCGCGACCAGCGGTCGATGGGCGTCGTCGATGAGGCGTGAACGTTCGGCATGGGCGAGGACGAGGTTGTCGAAGTCGGGAAGAAAGCGAACCGGCGCCGGAACGCTGTCGTCGGGCCGCGGTGCCTTCGGCAAATCGAACAGCTCCCTGGCGCCCTCGAACACCTTCAACTTCGCCCGCACGCGCTCGAATGCCGGACCCAGGTCCTTGAGCCCCGACCACGCCTGCATGTCGGCCACGGTCGCCGGCCCGAACGCCGCGAGGTACCGCATCACCAGCGGCGCCGCGTCCTCGTCCGTCGCCGATGGCTTCTTCAGCCACGCCTTCGACAGGGCGAACTTCGCATCGGTCGGAAACCCCCACGTCCCGTCGCCTGGCACCTGAACCAGGTGCAGGCCGCACCGCACCGCAAAGCCCAGCGCGCGATCGTTCACCTTCGGATTCAGTGAAACGAGATGCCCGCGAATCTCTTCGAACGTCCGCGGCCCGTCGGCGAGAAACGTCTCTGCCTGCGCGCAAACGCGCCCGACCTCGAGGCCCGCTGCCCGTTCACGCAGCACCTGCGCGATGCTTTTCTCGAGCATGGCCGTGAACACCGCGCGGAACTGCAGGAAGTCCTTCGCCGTCAGCAGGTGCAGCGTCCCCCGCATCGACGTCGCCCGCACCACCGCGCGCTTCTCGTAGAGGTCGAGCAGCGCTTTGCGTTCGAACCCCTCGAGCCGCGTCCACAGCCCGACGTACGGCGGCCGCGGCAACTGCGACTGCAGACCCATCAACCGTTCAATCGCCTCGAGGGCGGTGACCTTCTCGCGCTTCAGCAGCAGCTGCCGGGCAAGGGTGGCGCGGTTCAGCTGTCGCAAAGAAAGCGGCCCGTTCACGGAACCATTCCCAGCGACGACAGCAGCCGGCCGGGCTCACCTTCCACCGTCAGCACCTTCGCCTTCACCAACCCCGCCAGCGACTCGCCACGAAAGAACAGGCGCTGAAACCCCGTCACCGGCCCCCGCACCCTCGCGTCCGCCCTGACCGCCGCCCGCTGCTGCACGTCGAGCCGCGTGGGCGAGAACGCCAGCTCGAACTTCTGCGCATTCGTCTCGAGGCCCAACACGCCCCGCACTTTCCCCTGGTACCGCCGCTTCATCGACAGCAGCGCCCACCCCAGGTTCACCGTGTCCGTCTTCTTCGGGACGTCCATGTACCGCATCCCGAAGCGCCCGAGCTCCATCACCACCGGCTCGAGCGCCAGGCCTGCAGCCGTCAGCGCCCAGCCTTCATCGCGGCGTTCCAGAAGCCCCGCGGCCTCGAGCCCTTTGAGCCGCGCCGCCAGCAAGTTGGTCGTGATGCCCGGCAGCTCTTCCAGCAGCAGCGAGTACCGCTTGGGCCCGAGCAGCAGGTTTCGCGCGATGAGCAGCGCCCAGCGGTCGCCGAGCACGTCGAGGGCACGGGCGACTCCACAGAACTGGCGGTAGCTGCGCTTCATGGGTTGAGCTTTATAAAACAATAGTATTTGCTGCTACAAATTAAAGCGAAGAGGCAGACCATGGTTCAGGCAGGAATGGCGGCGATTGCGGTGTTGGTGGTGGGGCTCTTCGTCTATCTGCAGCAGCGCGCATCGAAGGGCGGCGTCGTCAGCGCCGTCGCAGCCGCCGTCTGGCTCGGCCTCTGGTTCGCGGTCGCGTCGTCGGGCCTTCTTCGCGACTTTGACGCCCGGCCGCCGCGCCTCATGCTCGTCTTCGGGGGGACGCTGGCGATGTCGCTCGCGCTGGCATTCTCGCCGGTCGGTCGCCGCCTTTCCGAGCTGCCTGTCTGGCTGCTGATCGCGGTCAACGGCTTTCGGCTTCCGCTGGAGCTCGTGATGCACGAGGCCGCGACGCAGGGGATCATGCCGGTGCAGATGTCTTTTTCTGGCTGGAACTTCGACATCGTCACCGGCGTGACTGCGCTGGTCGTCGCAGCGCTCGAATGGAAGGGCAGGGCGCCGCGTCCGCTGATTTTCGCGTGGCTTGCGCTGGCGTTCGTGACCCTCGGAATCGTGGTGACGATTGCGCTCGTCTCGACGCCGATGATTCACGCGTTCGGTACCGCTCCAGCGCAGCTGAACACCTGGGTCGCCGATGCGCCCTACGTCTGGCTGCCGACCGTGATGGTGGTCTTCGCTTTCACGACCCAGG
>JAYUXE010000990.1:0-3340 GCA_043753165.1 Archangiaceae bacterium
CTGACGCTGGCAAAGGAGATCGCGCAGAGCGAAGTCGCCAGTGCCTGCTTCGTCAGTCAATGGAGCAGCTTCACGACTCAGTCCGACAAGTACTCAACGGCGAGCTGCGCGAAACGCAGCCTTCATCACAACGTCAAAGCCGGAGGCGCGGGGATCCTTCAAATGATTCGACAAGGGGCACGCCTCGAGCTCGACGCGGTGAAGAACCTGAAGCAGACACCATGACGGTCAGTCGGCGGATGTTCCTTCGAGGTGCCGGCGGGCGGCGTTGGCGATCCCCCTGCCTCACCTCGCTGCTGTCTCGGGATGCGCGCGCGCAGTACGTGCCTCCAAAGCGCTTCGTCACCATCGCTGCGGATCATGGCGTCTACGAGCAGCTCTGGTACCCGACTGGATACAAGCGACAGCTGCCCGCAGGCGCGACCCACACCTCGCGCGATCTGTCGTCCATTGCAGGCTCGGTCTCCGACATCATCGGGCCTCAGTTCGACGGCCTCAAGTCGAAGCTGCTCTTGATTCGGGGTCTCGACTCGGCGCTTCATTTCCCCAACAGCAATGGTCACATGCGGTCGACCACGCTGTGCGGCACATACCTTGGTGGCACGCACCCCGGCTCGTCGGTCGACGTCGTGCTGAGCAAGTCGCCCAAGGTGAAGCGGGCTGAGACGACGCTCTCGCACGTCAGCTGCGGCGTGTGGGGCGAGAACCACTCGTTCGAGCTGAAGAACGGTTCGATGAACCAGCCGTTCATGTACTCAGACGGGAAGCAGCTGTTCGACTACCTGTTCGCTGGCTTCAGTCCGACCGCATCGGAAGGCGAGCGGATCAAGCGCCGACGATTGCTGCTGATGGACTCGGTGCTCGAGAACTACCGCGAAGTCTCGCGCTCGGCGCGCCTCGGCTCGGCGGACAAGCGCGTCCTCGACGAGTTCGTCACCGGCTTCGCGTCGGTCGAGCAACGGATCAAAAACCAGGGGGTGGGCCCTTCGGCTTGCAGCGTGACGATGCCGCCCTTCGGTACCTACGACGCCGAAGACGTCCTTCAGTACGAACGCCGCATCAACGAGATGCTCGACATTCTCGCGCTCGCACTCAAATGCGGCGTGGTGCAGGTTGCTCAGTTCGGCTTGCCGACTCCCGAGGACTCCAGACCGCCACCTGCGTCGAACTATGCGGTGTTCAAGAATCTCAACTCGCAAGGGGTGCAGTTCACCCTTCCCATTCACGATTACTCTCACGAGGCCGGAGCGGCGCAAACTGTGCTTCCCTCGTTTCAGCGATGGCTTGCGCGTTTCGTTGCCCGCTTCATGACATCGCTCGATACACCTGAGGGCAGCGGGTCGAACACGTTCCTCGACAACTCACTGGTGCTCTACCAAAACAACCTGAGCAACGGCAGCCTGCACCTGCGCTACGACCTACCCGTGCTCGCGGGTGGAAGCCTCGGCGGGCGATTCGCGACCGGGAAGTTCTTCGACTACACCCAAAACATTCAGCACACGGTGGAGAACAACAACGGACGCTCGGTCGGCATGGACTACAACCGATTCCTCGTTGGCGTGCTCCAGGGCTTTGGTCTGAGCGAGCCGGATTACCAGCAGCCGGGTCAGCCTCCTGGGTTCGGCAGCGACACCCGCCACGGACAGCTGCATTCCGCGCTCGACACCTCGCAACGAAGGGTGCCTCTGCCGGGCTTGCTGGTGGGCTGACGTTCGCCCTGTTCGCGCTCGCGTCGACGCTGTCCTGCCGGTAACGGTCCTGTAGCGCGTGTGGGTTTTGCGCTCAGGCTGTTGCGGGACTAACTAAATGCGCGGCTCGCTCGGTTATCCCTCGCTCCAAGTCACGCGTTACTGGGCAACGCGCTCACCGCGGCCCAGCGGGCAGAGGCGCCATCGGTGCGCCGCGCGGACCGGGGGCGGGCGCCATCGGAGCCATGGGCGCGACCTTCCGAACCGGGGTCGGCGCCGGTGCCTGCTGCATCGGAGCCGGTGCGGGGGCGGGCGCCTGCTGCATCGGCGTGCGCTGCGTCGCCGGAAACTCACTTGGCGTGCGCTGCATCGACGGCGGCGGGACGCGTTCCATCGACGGCGTCCGCTGCATCGGGGCCGGCCCGCGCTGAATCGGATCAGGTCCGCGGCGCATCGGCTCGGCCTGCGGCATCGGCTCGGGCGCGCGTTGCATCGGCTGCGGCGCGCGCTGAATCGGATCAGGTCCGCGGCGCATCGGCTCGGCCTGCGGCATCGGCTGGGGCCCGCGCTGCATCGGCTGGGGCGCCATCTGCTGTGGCATCGGCGTCACCGCCGCAGGCGGGGCACCCATGCGTTCATTCGCACGCTGAGGAGGCAGCTGCTGTTCTGGCGCCCGCTGCAAGGTCTCTGGCGGCGGCTGCAGCCTCTGCGACGGCTCGGGCAACGCAGGCTGCTCGCGCCGCTGCGAGGGCGGCGGCGCCGCGGGCGGTAAATTCTGCGGGAACACCTGCATCGGCTGCCGCGGAGCTTCCAACTTTCTTTCAGGCACGGGCAGCTGCGTCGCCGCGCGAACCTCGGTCACCTGCGGCCCCCGCGCCCACGCCTGGCCGGCCGGCGGCGCCACGGGCCGCGTCACTTCCATCACGCGTTCCGTATTCACCGCGACCGCGCGGTGCTGCCAGACCTGCGGCTCGACGAAGTGCCGGTTTTCGACGAAGTACCAGTTGGGCCGCGCATGCACGTGGTACCGCGGGGCCGCGGGCGCCCACCCGATGTAGCCGCCACCCACGCGCCACTCGACCCACGCTGGTGCCCAGACGTTGTCGGGCACCCAGACCCAGCCGTTGAACGGATCCTGGTACCAGCGGCCGTAGTGAAACGGCAGCCAGCCCCAGTTCCACTCGGGCTCGAACACCCAGCCGACGTTGCTGTGCACCCAGCGCCCACCGCTTGCGTACGGCACGAAGTTCACGCCGACCACCGTCGAGCTCGGCCGCCACACGCGCCCGTACTGCTCGACCACCACCCAGTCTCCGTACGGCGAGAGCGTGTCGTAGAACGTGACCGTCGTCTCCTGGGCGCGCGCTTCCATCGGCGCAAAGCCCATCAACATCGCCACTGCGCCCACCAAGGCTCCAGTTCTCATGCAAAGGAGTCGTGCATTGCGTGTGCCCCACCACCCCGGGCGTGGTGCCCATGCACTGGGACATAACGACCCGGCTAGACTCCGCGCGTGCGCCAAGCTGCCCCGAATCGTCTGGCTGTTGGCGTCGCACCTCGGCCGCGTCCGCAGCGACGGCACCCTCTGCGGTTCAAGCGACTGCCGACACAGCGCCCGCTCCACTCGTCATCCCTGGCTACCGCCTCACCCC
>JAYUXE010000991.1:0-7767 GCA_043753165.1 Archangiaceae bacterium
TGCCTGCCCGGCTTCTTCTTCACGCTGCTTTCGACTGAGTACCCGCCGCTGGTCTCGATCACCTTCCAGTACACGTCGTACTGGTCGATGTTCGTGTTCCTCGCGTGCGGATGGGCGATGGCGACGGCCGCCCCCTCTCGGCGTTACGCGATGGGTGCCGCCATGCTCCTCGCCACGGTCGCCGCGACCTGGAACTACGGCGGATGGCTGCGTAACGACGTCGTGCGCGGCGGCTTCTGGGTGCATCACTTCAAGCTGACCGACGAGGACCACCGGAAGCACAAAGAAATCTGGACGCTGATTGATCAGATTCCGCCCGACGCTCCGGTTGCGGCGACGGAAGGGCTGAACCCGCTGGTGTCATCCCGCATGCACGCCTACGCGCTGCGCCACGCGGTGTTCGATGCCGAGTACGTATTGATGGATCGCACGCTGGCGTCGCCGGTGGAAAAGGGAAACATCGCGCCGCTGCTCGAGAAGAACGAGTTTGGCGTCGTCGATGTGCAGGGTGTTTTCTACCTGTTCAAGAAGGGCGCGGATCCGAAGCGCAACGCCGAAGTGCTTCCTTACTTCCGCTAGTTCCAGCCCTGCGCAGAGCCGCTGCGGCGCACGAAGTACGTCAGCGTCTTCTTCGGCAGCTCGAGCTGGTCGCCCTGCCGTTCGAACTCGGGAGGCATCGGCTGGTCGAACCCGCACGCATTCTCCATCACCACGTACGTCGCTCGCGGAAGCTGCGCCTGCCAGTCGGCTGTCGTCACGCGCTGCGTCGGCACCGCGGTGGGGTACGGGTAGTCGAACGGAGCGAGTGGCTCGGCCAGGGCTGCTGCCTTGTACAGGCCCGGCTCGTACAGCGCGCAGCCCAGATACAGGATGCCTTCCCCCAGCTCGTCGGGCGGCTGCATCGGAAGCTCGCCGACGTAGTACGTGCCGTAGTTGCGGCGCTCGGTTGTGCGGGACGCGATGCCATAGAAGAACGCCTCGCCCGCGACGCTCTCGAACTGCGTCGACGCCGATCCCCAGACCAGGTGCGTGCCACCGAGCTGACGCAATTTCTCCCACGCGCCGGACGCCGAGCCCTGCCGGCCGTAGTCGAGCCCGAACTGTAGCGTGACGAAGTCGGCAATCGACTGCCGCCCCATGCCCAGGGGCGCGCGCACGCCGTGCACCACTGGCATGGCGCGCGGCGGCAGGGACTTCGCCATGTCGAGCCAGTCCCCTACCGACCAGCCGCGGTGGCCTTTGAGCGCGATGTATTCCAGCGAGCTTTCAATCGGCGACCGCCGGCCATTCATCCCGTGGGTGCGCCGAAACGGAACGTCACCGAACGCTGCCAGGTGCGCGCCGACCACCACCAGCACGGCGACGCGGCCGACGTAGGTCCTCAGGCTCCACAGGTGCAGAGCGACGGCCGCCGCGACGCAACCCATCAACGGCATCGCCACCGTCAGGTACCGCATGTGGTGCTGATGGGTGTTGAACCAGACGGCAATCGAACCGTTCAGCATCAGCGCGACGATGGCGACGCGCCACTTCGGCTTGATGAAGGGAATCGCCAGCAGTGAGACAAGAAACGAGAACCCGAACACCGACTGGTTCTCGACCATGTCGCCCCACGTGTAGGGCTGCAGCGGGTAGTTGACCAACGACTGAACTGTCTCCTTCGCGCGGTACGAGAGCGTGCCCGTCGTCGTCCAGGTATTCGCGACCTTGTAATAGAAGTTCCACGCCGCCGCGTCCTGCGCCCACGGGCGATTCGGAAAGATGGAAGAGCCTGCGGGGTAGACGGGGTTGCCGTACCAGATCCAGTTTCGCAGCCAGTACGGCGCGGTGAAGACGAGCACCATGCCCATCGCCAGCACGGGCCCCAGCTTCTCGCGCTGCGTGAACGCCTTGCCCGCTTTGCGCCAGCGCCACGCCCAGTCGATGAGCAGCAGCGGCACCATCGGCACCAGCAGGTAGACGGCGGTGTACTTCGACAGCAGGCCGACTCCGAGCAGGCCGACCAGCGCCCAGCTTTCGTACGACTTGCGATCTCTTGCCTGCCAGAGCGCCAGCGGCACGGCGAGACCCCACACGGCCACGATGTGGTCTGCGCCGCCCATCAGGCCGGTGTCGTAGATGAAGACCGACGGGAAGAAGAAGAACACGACCCACGCGAAGCGCGCCGTGCGCGGGTCGAGCGTCGGCATCAGCACGCGCACCATCGCCGGAATTAGCGCGAGCGTACCGAGTACCGCGGTGAGCTCCATGTGCATCGCCAGGATGAGCTTGTCTTCGAAGATGGTCAGCGGGGCCATGAACGCCCACGTGTAGATGAGAGACGCACCCTGCGGCAGCGTCAGCAGCTGGTCGCCCTCGGTCGACCGCATCATCCCTTCGGCCAGCGCGTACCTTTCGGCGACCCGCAGGTGGTACCAGCGCGCGTCGAAGTTGATGTTGTTCGGGTCGAGCACCTGCAGGCACAGCAGGAAAATGCAGGCCACGCCAAAGGCTCCGACCACCAGCTCGAGCGCGGTGAACGGTACGCGACCCAGCCGCCTGCGTTCGATCCACTCTTCAACCAGCGTCCGAGCACCAGTGAGAATCATCAGCAGTGGAAGGAGGAAGAACGTCTCCGTCATCAACAGCTGCGCCCAACCGAGGGTCGAAATCAGAATCGTGAACGCGGCCAAGCCTGCCGCAAAGCTCAGCCCCCAGAAGCCATCGCGTTGGACCCCGTTCGACCAGCGGCGCACGAGCCACGCACCCAACGACACACAGCCCAACCCATAGAGGGCAACCATCGCCCAGATGCGCATGAGCCGGGGCCCGAGTCCTGCGTTCCACTGCACCGCCGGAAGCAGGTGCAGAAAAACAGCAATGCCAGCAGCTGAAACCAGCACAGCCGGAAGCGCATCGCGAAGCCAGGCTGGAATTCGCACGGGCGCCGCGCGTACCGCGGCATCTGCTGGTTGGCAAGGCGTTCTCTCTGCTAGGAGCGACCCTGCGTGGACCTTCGCGAGGCAGGCACTTCACCCAACCAGCGGCACCCGTGGGAAACCGCGCGCTACCGTTTCTTCACCTCTGAGCTCGCGCGCGCTGGCGTCTTTCGTGGTGGCAGCACGGTGCTCGACGTCGGCTCAGGTGATGGGTGGTTTGCTGACGGTCTTGCGAAGGATCACTTCGAGCGCGCGGAGATCGTCTGCTTCGACGTGAACTACCCCGAGGAACGCCGCGAGCAGCAGGTCGGCTCGAGCGCCGTCATCAAGACCAGCGAGCTTCCCGCGCAGAAGTTCAGCGCCGTGCTGTTGCTCGACGTGCTCGAGCACATCGAGGACGACATCGGGTTTCTGTCGAGCATCGTGCAGAACAACCTCGCGGACGGGGCGCAGGTGTTGATCAGCGTGCCCGCGTGGCCGCAGGTCTGGACCAAGCACGACGAGTTCTTGAAGCACTACCGCCGGTACACCTCGGCGCAGGCGATGGAGCTCGTGCGCCGCGCGGGCCTGAAGGCGAAACGCAGCGGCGGTCTGTTTCATTCGCTGCTTCCTGTGCGCGGGCTTCAGAGATTGCTGAACACCACGAAGTCCGACCGCGCAGAAGGCGCGTGGAACGGAGGCCCGGTGGTCACCGCAGCGTTTGCCGGAGCGCTGGGCCTCGACAACTGGATGAGCCGCCGCCTCGCGAGCGTGGGTGTCGACGTCCCCGGGTTGAGCTGGTGGGCGATGTGCGAAAAGTGACCTGGGTCGTCCCCTGTTACAACGAAGCAAAGCGCCTCGACCCGGCAGCGATTGCAACGCTCGTGTCCGATGGTTCGACGCAGGTGTTGCTTGTCGACGATGGCTCGAAAGACGAAACGCTGAAGCTGCTCGAGCAGATTGCAGCGGATCATCCGGGCCGCGTCGAAGTGCTCGCGCTGTCACCGAACGCGGGCAAGGCGGAGGCCGTGCGGCGTGGGTTGCTGCAGGCGGCAGAGACGTCGGACGTGGTCGGCTACGCCGATGCTGACTTCTCTACGCCACCTTCCGAGCTTCATCGTCTGAACGAGGCCCAAAGGACACGAAAGGCCGCGGTCGTCATTGGCTCGCGCGTCGGGCTCGCGGGTACTCGAATTCAGCGGAAGCCGGCGCGGCACTATCTGGGCCGGCTATTCGGCACCGCGGCGTCGATTCTGCTCGGGACGATCATCTACGACACGCAGTGCGGCGCGAAGTTGTTCACGGTGAGCCCGCTGCTGAAGGCGAGCTTGGTGGAAGAGTTCGGCTCGCGGTGGATCTTCGACGTCGAGCTGCTCGGCCGGCTGTTGATCGGCGCAGCGGGTCTGCCCGGCATCCGCGCTGATGCGTTGGTCGAGATTCCGTTGCACGAGTGGCGCGACGTGGGTGGCTCGAAGCTTGGGCTTAAGGCCATGGTCGAAGTCCCGTGGCACTTGCTGAAGACGCGCCGCCGGCTTCAAGAGCTTCGCGACGCGGCTACTTCGCTGCGGTGACGTGATCGAGCACGAGCACGAGCACGAGCACGAGCACGAGCACGAGCACGAGCACGAGACGCCAGGTGAGCCCCCACACGACGTGCTTCGTGTCGTTAAAGACGAGCACATCGCGCTCGGCCTCGTAGATCATGCGTTTGTCAGCCAGCAGGCGAAGCAACGGAGCCTCGATCACTTCGCCGACCTCGGTGGGGATTCGGGTCGAAGGACGATATTTGCGGCACGACTCCGACGAACGGCCGACCTGGTACGACAATTCAGAAGCTCGTGCTCGGTCCGAGCAGCCACAGAAGGGTTTCAGCGGGTGTGGATCGCGTCCTGAGCGCCGCTTGAGCTGAGGGGCTTGTGCGGGTGCGGCCGGACGTGAGACTTACGGGCATTGCTCGAGTTACGATCGAAGTCTCCGAGGAACTGGCGGCGCTGATTCTTGCCGCCGAAGCGAAACTGGAAGAACAAGCGAAGGCCGCAAAGGAGTTCGCTGCGTTGGATATCGATGGCACCCAGGCTGCGATTCGCGAGGCGGCAAACTCCGTCGGCAAAGACATGCAGCGGACGTGGCTTCAAAGCCTCGACACCCAGAAAGGCACGGTTGTCATCGACGGAAAGCACTGCGCCAAAGTCGGGCGCTACGAAACGACGTTCCGGACGCTCGAAGGGCCAGTGAAGATAACGCGCTCGCTGTACCGCGAGCGCGGCGTGCGCAACGGCCCGACGATGGATGTCGTGAGCGCGCGAGTCGGCGCAGTCGCCGGCGCGGGTGGCTTCCTGAGGCCGCGAAGGCGATGGCCTTCCTGCATCAGCAAGCACCCTCGCGTGAAGCCGAGGCGCTCGCGAAACAGCTTCACCGCTTGCCGTACTCGCGCAGTTCCTTCGAGCGGCTGGGCCACGCGGTCGACACGCTGCACTCGGTGATGCGCGACACAGTCGAAGACGCCCTGATGCTGAAGCTGAAGGTGTCTCGCAAAGCGATGGTCGTCAGCATCAGCCTCGACCGCGTCGCGGTGCCCATGGAAGAGCCCCTGCCGCGACCAGTCGGCCGCCCGAAGAAAGGCGCCGCGAAGCGACCGGTCGCTCGGGTTTTCCGGATGGCCCACTGCGCCACCGTCACGCTGCACGAACTCGGCGGCGATGCGCTCTTCACGATTCGCTACGGCCGCATGCCGAAGGGTGACGTGCCTGCGCTCTGCGACAGCCTCGCGGCCGACGTGAAGCTGCTGCTCAAGAAGTGCCCGCGGCTTGCCGTGACTGTTCTGACCGACGGCGCTCCTGAGATGTCGCAGTTGCTGGATGGCGTCATCAACGAGACGACGCTTGGAAAACCGGTCCACAAGACCTTGGACTTCTGGCACCTCACCGAGAAGCTCGGCCGCGCAGCGGTAGTGATGCGAGGTAAGATGAAGGCCTCCGTGCTCATCGAAAGTTGGAAGCTCTCGCTGCTCAACACCAGCGATGCTTGGCAGCGCATTCTCAGGCAACTGCGCGCGCGCGGCCTCGAGCACGTTCGCGTCGCAGACGCTCGGCCCGTGCACGACGCAATCACATACCTTGAGAACCACGCCGGCCGACTCGACTACGCCGAAGCGCGCAGAAAGGGCTGCCGATCGGCAGCGGCCATGTCGAAGCGACCTGCAAGTCGCTGGTCGGACTGCGGGGCTTGTCGTTATTTCGCGCGGAAATATTTATGCCAGCTTCTGGGCATCCGCGTCTTCCGATGAAGGCTGGGCGCCGTTCTACGGTCCCGTGAAGCCTTGGTAGCGGTTGGATAGGCTTGCATTCGAAGAACGGGTCCGACAAGGCATTCACTATCGGGTGGGTGCCTTGTCGGATTTGAACTCATAAATTCGTCCGGACTCGCGCAAGTTCAAGCTGCCGCATTGACGTGCTCGACCAGCTCGCGCACGAACCGCCAGGTGAGGCCCCAAACGACGTGCTTCGCGTCGTCCCAGACGAGGACATCGCGCTCGGCCTCGTAGAGCGTGCGTTTCTCGGGCCGCAGCCGAAGCAGCGGCGCCTCGATGACCTCGCCGACTTCGGTGGCGTTGGGGCGCAGGACGAGGTCGGGCGGGACGACGCCGACGAACGGCGTGACGTAGAAGCTGGTGATGCTCGGCATGCCGGCGAGCATTCCCAGCACGTCGACGGACGCGGGGGGAATGCCGAGCTCTTCGTCGGCCTCGCGCAGCGCGGTGTGCAGCGGGGTCAGGTCGCCTAAGTCGCGCGCTCCACCCGGAAACGAGATTTGCCCCGCGTGCTTGCGCATCGTCATCGGGCGCATCGTCAAATAGACCCACGGCTCGCCGTCCCGCCAGAACAGCGGCGCGAGCACCGACGCTTCCTTCAAAATCATGCCGCCCGATTCCAGCGACTTCGGCGGCGCTTTCTTCAGCTGCGCGCGCAGGCGTTCGAAGAAGGCCGCGCCTTCGTTCAAGGCTGCAGCACTCCGGCGCCCAGCAGCGCGAACAGCGTCACGCCCAGCACGATTCGGTAGATGACGAAGACCAGCATCGAGCGCGAACGCAGAAAGCTCAGCAGCCCGGCAATCGCGGCCATGCCCGTCGCGAAGCTCACGAACGTGCCGACGGCGAGGGCCATGGTGGAAGGACGTTCGGCCGCCTCGAGCAGGTGCTTGAGCTCGAACACGCCGGCGAGCGTCGTCGCGGGAATCGAGAGGAGGAACGAGTAGCGCGCCGCCGCTTCGCGCGTGAAACCGAGGGAAAGGCCGCCCGTGATGGTAGTGCCCGAGCGCGATGAGCCCGGAATCAGCGCCAGCGATTGCCACAGGCCGATGATGATTCCGTCTTTCAGCGTCATCTCGCTCAGCGTGCGTTTGCGCGGCGAGATGCGTTCGATCACGAACAACACCACCGCGAGGATGATCAGCGACGCGGCGATGACGTACAGCGACCGCAGCGAGCCTTCGATGCTCTTCTTCAGCAGCAGCCCGAGGATGCCGATCGGAATCGTCCCCAGGCCCACGAACCACGCGAGCCGCGAGTCTTCCGTGCCGAACGGGGCCTTCGCAATCAGCCCCGCGACGAACGCGCGCGTCAGCCGCACCAGGTCTTTCGCGAAGTAGACGAGCACCGCGGCGACCGTGCCCAGCTGGATGACCGCCGAGTACGCCGCGCCCGGATCTTCCCAGCCGAGAAGCTTCGGGACGATTTTCAGGTGCGCCGTCGAGCTGATCGGAAGGAACTCCGTCAGGCCCTGCACGATGCCCAGCACCATTGCTTCCAACAGCGTCATGGCGAGGTGCTTACCGCAGTGCGAGCCGCCGTCATCGAGATCCTATCGGCCGC
>JAYUXE010000992.1:0-7765 GCA_043753165.1 Archangiaceae bacterium
CCCGCGCGTTCGGTGGCCACGCTTTCCATCTGGCCGTCTTTCATCTCGAGCGCGGTGACCTTCGTGCGCGTGCGCACCTCGCCGCCATGCGCCTTGATCCCGTCGACCATCACTTTCGCCAATGCGTCGCCGCCGCCTTCGAGGCCGACCGGGCCCTGCAGCATCGAGTCGAGCACCAGGGCGTGAAGCTCCAGCGGCGTGCTGGGCGGGTCGACCCCGTAGAGGAAGCTCTGGCCGGTGAGCACGGCGTACAGGCGTTCGTTCTTCGTCAGCGATCGAATGAATGGGGCCAGCGCGACATTCGTGTACTCGCCGCTGACTTCGGGTGGCTTCTGGAAGCTGTAGGCGAAGCTTTCGGCGCAGATTTTCTGGCAGGCGTCGGCGTACGTGTCGATCGCCTTGCGTTCACCGGGAAATTCTTCGTGAAGGCGCTTCCTCAGCGCAGGCCAGCCGGCCGGCACTCGGAACTCGTAATCAGGGAACTTGAGGATGTCGAAGCCGTCGTGGTCGAGGTCGTGCCACTTCAGCTGATCTGCCACGCCCATGAAGCGCAGGTACTTGCCCATGGTGCCGCCTTCGCCGATGCCACCCAGGTAATGAAACCCGGTGTCGAAGGGGACCCGCTTGCGGAAGAAGCGATGAAGGCAGCCGCCCGTGCGGTAGTGCTGCTCGAGGACGAGGACCTTGAAGCCCTCGCGCGCCATGATCAGGGCGCAGGTGAGGCCGCCCATTCCCGACCCGACGACGATCAGATCGTAGTGCCCTTCGGGCAGATTCTTTTGCGGCTGAAAGGTGTCCTTCATTTCGTTAGACCAGCTTGCCGTCGCCCGCGTAGCCCATCAGCGTGGCCTCGGCGATTCTTTGATTGCCGACGGTGACTTTCCCTTTTCCCGTCAGCGTCCCGAACCGTTCTTCGCCGACGGTGACCTCGTACGTCACTTCTTTTCCGGGCTCGACCATCGACCGGAACCGGGCGCGATCGATGCCGACGAGGAAGACGCGTTCGCTCTTTCGCTGGGTGAGCGCATAGTACGCCATCGTCTGGGCCAGACCTTCCATGAGGAGCACGCCGGGGACGACAGGGTGGTCGGGGAAGTGGCCCTTGAAGAAGTACTCGTCTTCTTTGAACAGCCGAACGCCGACGATCTTCGTCTCGGTGAGCTCGACGATGCGGTCGACGAAGAGAAACGGCGGCCGGTGGGGAAGTACGTCGACGACGTCTTTCATGTCAGCGCGCGCAAGACGACCGAGGCATTGGTGCCACCGAAGCCGAACGAATTCTTCAGCACGGTGCGGGGGCGAACGTTCAGCGTCGCCCTGGGCAGGTTGAGGCCTGCGCACGACGCGTCGGCTTCGACGAGGTTGGGATTTCCGGCGATGAAGCCATCGCGCATCATCAGCGCGCAGTAGACGAGCTCTGACGCTCCGGCCATCCAGCACTCGTGGCCCGTGAGGCCTTTGGTCGACGAGACGGGCACCGCGTTTCCCTGCAGCACGGAGGTGATTGCCTTTGCTTCGACCGCATCGCCCGCCGGGGTCGAGGTGGCGTGGGCGTTGACGTAGTCGAGCTCGCTGGGGTGAACGTGGGCGGCCTTCAGTGCCTGTTCCATCGCGCGGCGGGCGCCATCGCCGGAAGGGTTGGTGAGGTGGCCGCCGTCGCACGAGAAGCTGTAGCCAAGCACTTCGGCATAGATGTGCGCGTTGCGGGCGCGGGCGGAATCGATCGACTCGACGATGAGGGCGGCCCCACCGCCGGAAGGGACGAGGCCGTCGCGGCCGGTATCGAAGGGGCGGGACGCGCGGGTCGGATCATTCTCGCGGGTCGACAGCGCGCCGAGCGCATCGAACGCCGCCATGCCCTGCCACGCGGTTTCCTGGGCGCCGCCGCAGATCATGATCTCCTGCATGCCCTGCGAGATCATCATCGCGGCCTGGCCGAGCGCGTGAAGCCCCGAAGCGCACGCGGCCGACAGCGACCAGCAGGCCCCCTGAACGCCGAACATCGAGCTCAGGTTCATGCTGACCGTCGAGCTCATCACCTTGATGATGTGGCCGGTGCCGAGCGCAGCGGTGCGCTTCTCGGTGGCGAGAGAACGGAAGAGATCGTCGTTCGCTTCGCAGGTCGAGTCGTTGCCGAAGATGACGCCGACGTCGGGCTGGGCGAAACGTTCGCGCGGAATTCCAGAATCGGCGACGGCGTCGAGCGCTGCGGCGCAGCCGTACGCGGCCGGTTGGCCCATGGTCCTGCGGTGCTTGCGATCGAACCGGGCGTTGGGGTCGAAGCCGCGCACGATGCCAGTGAGCGACGATCGAAAGCCGCGCGCCTTGCGTTCGGGGTCGATGCCGATGCCGCTGGACCCGTTGCGGAGCGAGGCGCTGACCTCGGAAAGTGTCAGACCCAACGAAGAAATCGTGCCGATTCCGGTGATGACCGCGCGACGCATGAAGGCCCGGTCGGATAACACGGACGTGGTTTAAATGGAATTGACCCAGGCCCGTCTCATTGGTAGCGAGCCGCCCGAAATGTCGGAACCTTCCAAGTCACAGCAGGCGCAGAAGATCGTGATCGACACGCTCGCCAGCGAGTTCGAACTCGAGCGCGAGAAGATCGTGCCTGAAGCCAAGCTGCGCGACGACCTGGGCCTCGACAGTCTGGACGGTGTGGACCTGATTGTGGCGCTCGAAAAAGCCCTGTCGGTGCAGATCCCCGAGACCGATGCACGCCAGATGCGCACCGTTGCCGACATCTTCAGCTTCATCGAGAAGGCAGTGGCGGGTTTGGAAGCGACGCAGCAGACTCCGCCTGCCGGCTGACTTTGATCGTTTCGGCTCTGGCCGGCAACTTGACTGTCTATGACCGCTCTTCTTGCGCTGCTGGTGCTTTCGCAGTCTCCCAACATCGACGCTGAAGTCTTCCTCGATCGGGGCGAGACGTACTTGCGCGCAGGTCAGGCCAACGGCGTCGAAATCGGCGCGGCGCTTCAGGTGTTCGATGCGAAGAGCCGGGCGCCGGTGGGCACGGCGGTGGTGATGGAAGTGTGGGAATCGTTGTCGCGGGTGAACCTCGACTCGAAGGCGATTGCGTACGTGCCGCTGAAGGTCGCGCGGGTCGGGCGTCAACCGGAAGTCGCTCCAGTTCCTGCGCCGCCGCCCGCCGCGCCCGTTGTCGCTGCGCCGCTCCCGCCCGAGCCCACGCGGTCGCAGCCCGTCGCGGCGACGCAGCAGGGCGCGTGGCTCGACGGCACGGTGCGGATCACGGGTGATGGCGCGCGCCGCCGGCTGCTGGTGGTCAACAAGAGCAACCGCGACTGGCACAACTGCGACGTGAAGCTGCCGAACGGCAAGCACTACAACATCGGTGATCTCGACGAAGGCGAGGACGACGGAGTGATGTTGTTCCGCTTCGAGTGGGATCGCAGAGTGCCGCCACCTGCGCCGACCGACGCGATCACGGTGACGTGCCGCGAGGGCACCGGGCGCTTCCCGATCAATCTGTGACGGTGACGGGTTCGGGCAGCTGGAAGATCTCACAGTCTTCCTTCCCGCCGTCTTCCCACACCAGCATCGCGAACTGCGCCGGCGCATCGAGCACCACCAGCGGGTGATGCCAGACGCCGGCCCGGTAGTTGATCGCCTGGCCCGGCCTCACGATGAAGGCCTTCAAGCCTTCGATGATCGGGTTCCCGTCTGGGCCACTGGGCGCGACGCATACCAGGTACCGGCTGCACATCATCGGGATGAAGGTCTGCGAGCTGTGCGGGTGGCGCTCGAGCAGCTTCACGTCTAAGGGCAGTGACACGGGCTTGCAGCGCACGGTGACCATGTTGGCGCGCGCGTGGGGCCGGCCGTTGTGCAGCGCCGCGGTGTAGTCGAAGCGCGCGGCCGTGCCGAAGTTCGCCGAGGCGCCTTCGCCTTCGCCGCACGTGACGAGCTCTCCGAAGGGGGCGAACGCCGCAGCGGTGATGGGCTGAACGATCATGATCCGCGGTACGTCGAGTAGCCGAAAGGGTTCAGCAGCAGCGGCACGTGAAAGTGTTCCTTTGCCGACTTCACGTGGAACGCGATGGTGACCTGCGGGAAGAACGCGTCGACGCCCTGCTGCTTGAAGTACTCGGCGACCTCGAAGTGCAGGCGATAGGTGCCTTCTTTCGGGATCACCTCGAGCAGCGGCTTGATGCGGCCGTCTTCGTTGGTGACGCCTTCACCGATGCGCCGCCAGATGGCGTTGTCGAACAGCTCGAGCGAGACGGTGACGCCGCGCGCGGGCTTGCCCTTCGTGGTGTCGAGGATGTGGGTCGAGATCACAGCGCGACTCCCTGCGAGATGAGCCACTTCTCGATGCGGAGCTTCGTGATCTTCGACTGCTCGCGGGCAGCGTTCTCGAGCTCGACCTTCTTCGGGTTCTTGATGCGTTCCTGCAGGAACTCGAGCAGCTGGCGGGCCGATTTGTCGGTCGCGCAGACGATGTAGATGAAGCCGAACTTCTTCAGGTAGGCGTCGTTCAACGCCTTCAGCTGCTTCAGCACGTCGGCATCGCCCGCGCCGACCTGACGCTGTTCACCGGCCGACCACTTCGCAGACTTCTCGGTAGCGCCTTTCGCCTTCTTCTTGTCGCCAATGCGGGGGTGCGCCGCGAACGCCTCGAGCCAGTCTTTGGGGGTCAGCGAGAACCAGACGTCTTCGGCGAGGGCGAAGAGGCCGCGAACGGAGCCGATGGGGTGCGTCGACAGGTGCTGGATCCACGTCGAGCTTCCGCAAAAAGACTGCAGCAGCTTCGGGTTCAGCTCGGCGAGGGCGGCGCTTTCCTGCGGCGTGTCCAGCGCGTGGCCGAAGATGCGCATCCGGTTCACGCCGCCGTGAGGGAAAATGTGGACGCGCAGGTGGGTGGCGGGCAGCTGGCGCGACGGGTCGAGCTGGTGGCGGCGGTGCTGCACCAGCGGGTGTTTCTCGATCAGCGGGGTCCAGCCCTTCGGCGCGCGAAGAATGCCTTCGAGCGCGTCGGGCGGAACCTGCGTCACGTCCAGCGATTCGACGAGGCAGGCCTGCGGCGCGTTGCCCTTGAAGAAGTGGGTGTCGAGCTCGATGCGATCGACGACGCCGCGGCGCCCCAGGCGAATCACCGCCCAGTCGCTTCCCGGCGTGCGGCGGCGTCGCGTTTCCCACCCATCGCCCATGTTCACGCCGCGCCCCGGCAGCAGCAGGTTCGACGGAGGCCCGAAGAATTGATCGCTGACCTCGGCGACGGTGCCGCCGTTTTCGACCGCCGCGAGATCCACCGAGCCCGTGCGCCAGAACGTGCGCAGGTCGGGCAGCACTTCGCCGTAGATGCGAAGCCGCGCGACGCCCCCGTCGGGGAAGATTCGCAGCCGCACGTGGGTGACGCGGCTCGACGCTTCCTCGAGCTTCAGCACGTTCGGGTGATCCGCCTTCACCGGCGTCTGCGCGATGATCGTCTTCCACCCCGTGGCGGCGTTGAGCTCGTCTGCGGTCGCGGTGAAAGACGCTTCGATGCCTTCGAGTGACACCTGCTGCGGCGCGTTGCCCTTGAAGTGCGTCGTGTCGACCAGCGCGCCGTGAATTTGCCCCGGCAACCCCAGGCGGATGATCGCAAAGTCATCGCCTTCGGTGCGGCGGCGCTGGGATTCCCAGCCGTCCATCCACTTGCCCTTGTCGGTGTACTTCCCTTCGATCCATTCCGCCGCGTGCGGCCGCAGCAGGTTCTCTTTCTCGGCGAAGTAGTCGTCGGTGGCGAAGAGGACGAAGCCGCCGGTGATGTCGGCAGCGAGATCGACGAGGTGGGCGAACAGCTCGGGAACAGGGGCGCGAACGGACATGGGCTCCTTTTGAAGAGGGGATTACTTCGAGAGAAACCGGCCGTGGGGCCGGGCGAGACCTGACGACTTGTCGAACGCGAGGCTGCCGCCAACCCAGGTCTGGTGAACGACGCCGCGCAGGCGACGGCCGGCGTACGGGGTGACTTTGTGGCGATGGTGCAGCGCCTCGCCCTTCACCTCGAACGTCTCGTTCTCGTCCCAGATCACGACGTCGGCATCGAAGCCGCGCGCGAGCTGCCCTTTGCGATCAGCGAGGCCGGCCAGCCGGGCAGGGGCCATCGAATTCCACTGAAACAATTTTTCCAGCGAGTGGCCGCGCTCGGACGCCAGCGTCCACAACACCGAGAGGCCGAGCTGCAGCGAAGAGATGCCGCCCCACGCCTGAAGGAAGTCGCCCGACTCGAAGCGCTTGAGCTGCGGGGTGCAGGGTGAATGATCCGACACCACCATCGACACGACGCCGGACTCGACGCCCTGCCACAGCGCGGCGCGGTTGGCGGCTTCGCGAATGGGCGGAGCGCACTTGAAGTGCGTCGATCCGTCGGCGATCTCTTCGGCGGTGAAGGCGAGGTAGTGAAGGCAGGTCTCGGCGGTGATCGGCACGCCGTCACCTTGCGCGGCCTTCAACATCGGAATCGCCGAGGCGCTGGAAAGGTGAACGATGTGTGCGGGGCAGCGGTGCTTGCGGCACAGCTCGATGATCATCGCGATCGCCTGGTCTTCGGCCGCGGGCGGGCGGGACGCGAGGTAGGTCGTGTAGGCGCGCGGGTCGGCGTGCGACGCGGCCAGGTGTTGGTCGGCCGCATCGCATGGGCCCGGCAGTTCGGCGTGGACGAGCAGGGTGACGCCGAGGTCGCGCAGCACGGGCATCGCGAGGTCGAGATCTGCGCGGGTGACGTTGGGAAATTCGTCGACGCCCGACGGGCAGAGAAAGCACTTGGCGCCCGAGATCCCGAATTGCTTCAACCCTTCGAGCGCGGGGGCGTTGCCGGGAATCACGCCGCCCCAGAAGGCGATGTCGACGTGGGCCTGGTCGCGCAGGGCTTCGCGTTTGAGCTCGGCGTTCTCGCGGGACACGGTGGCGGGAATGCAGTTCAGCGGCATGTCGACGACGGTGGTGATCCCTCCGGCGGCCGCTGCCTGCGTCGCGGTCGAGAAGCCTTCCCATTCGGTGCGGCCCGGCTCGTTCAAGTGAACGTGCGAGTCGACGACGCCCGGAGTCACCAGCCGATCGCCCGCCTCGTGAACGGGGACGCCGGGGGGCAGCGCCTCATACGCGGCGACCTCGAGGATCTTGCCACCGCGCAGGTGCAGCGACGCGGCGGCGAGCCCTGTCGGAAGAAGCACGCGCCGGCCGCGGATGATCGAAGTGGGCTCAGCCATTCATTTCTTCTCGAGGCCGCGCACCTTCTTCACCAGGGCATCGATGACTTCGGGCTTGTCGGCGAGTGACGGGTTGCCGGGCATCAGCGGGCTCTTTCCCACAGCCAGGCCGCCCTTGAGGATGATCTCGTGAAGGTTCGCGTCGGTGACGCTGGCCTGCCACGCGGGCTCGGTGAAGTTGCGCGGTTTGACGGGCAGGGCGACGGCGGCCGAACCGTCGCCAGCGCCACCTTCGCCGTGGCACGCGACACAGACGGTGGCGAAGTGATCGTTGGCGAGCTCTTCAGGGGTCTTGCTTCCGCCATCGAGCATGACGACGGGCTCGCCCTTGCCGACCCCGGGCACCGTGACCGGACCACTGGCGTTGACGTCCGCACCTTGCGCGAACCACGCGCCCAGCAGCTCGCGTTCAGGCACGGTCATGCCGGTGAGGTTCCCCAGCGGCATCGTCTGCGTGGCGACGGATCGCATGAACATCCGTTCTGCGTGCCCGGCGACATGCTCGGGCGTATCGAACAGCACGCCATTCGGAGCCGCCGCGAACAAGT